>JAJYOS010000630.1 GCA_021796055.1 Bacteroidota bacterium | reverse complement strand
CATATCAAGTAGCGAGCACAAGGAGACATTGAGTCTGATGGAAGAAGTCAGATATGACGGTGCCTACATGTTCAAGTATTCGCCCCGCGAGGGCACGCCGGCGTACAGGCTTGGCGATGACATTCCGGAAGAAGTGAAGGCCCGCCGTCTCAGCGAAATAATCTCCCTTCAGCAGAAGATCTCCGGCGAGGTGAATCAATCGCTGGTCGGGAATACTATGAATGTAATGGTTGACGGGCCGAGCAAGAAGTCTGAACTTCAAATGAGTGGTCGTACGGACACGAATAAGACAGCCGTTTTCCAGGCGGGGCAATACAAGCCTGGCGATTTAGTTTCGGTGAAAATCGAAAGGGCGACTTCGGCGACACTGTTCGGACAAGTCGTTGGTGGCCTCAACTGATATGAGAACGTATACGAGGTTCATTGTGATCGCGAGTTTTTCATGCGCCCTTTTGGGGCCGCATATCGCACTCGCTCAGAGGTTTACTACGAATGGACCTTCATCGTTGGCTCCCGCCACGGGGACGAAATCTGATGTCGAAGGTCAGCTGGCGTTCGAGGCGCTCAGGTCCGGCAAGATAGATGAAGCCCGCCGCTATCTTAACGGAGCGGATCCGGAGAGTCCTTACGCGATGTTCGTTCGAGCCGCTTTGACAAAGGATGGAGTCACCGCTGCGAATATGTACAAGATGATAGTCGCGGAAAACGAGGGTACGCCTATTGCCCGCGAAGCGTTGATTCAACTTTACAGGTATCATTACGCCACGGGCCAGTATCAAGCCGCTCATCGAGATTACGTGGAGCTTGAGAAATTCGCGCTTCCCCCTCCGGTTAGCGATCCGGTGGGGCTGGCAGACTCGCTGCAAAGCATTCCGCAATTTCAACCAAAGGAATCGGTACAACCAGCGGCGGTTCCCCCTGAAACCCCGGCCCCAGTTTCGGTGGCGGCTCCGGTTAAGCCGACGATATACCTGGTGCAGGTCGGCGTATTCACTACTCGCGACAACGCGCGGAAATTTGTCCAGGATTTGAAAGTCTACGGCGTGACAGGAAAGGTCTTTCCAAAGGACATCGGCGGGAGAACATTTTACGGAGTGAGCGCTGGGACCTTCTCCGATCAGGGTGCCGCCCAGGACAGGGCGAACAACCTGAAGAGCAGATCTATAAACGCGATCGTGGTGGAGCAATGAAGATAATCGTGCTCGGCTCGGGCTCCGCCTTCTCAAGCACAAGCAGGCATAACAGCTGTTATTACCTGGAAGCGGGGAAAGAGAAATTCCTTATCGACTGTGGGTCCGACGCCATGCGCGCGATACAGGACGCTAAGATCGACTTCTTTGCCGTCGATCGTATATTCATAACACACATGCACGCCGACCATTCCGCCGGACTTCCCGCGGTGCTGACCGCGATGCACGTGCTGGAGAGAAAAAGTCCCCTCACTGTTTATATACCGTTCTCACAGGTTGAGTTTGCGGAATCATGGCTGGCGAACATGTTTATATATAATGAAAGAATGTCGTTTAATATCTCGCTGCTCCCACTCTACCCGGGAGTCGTAGAGTTTGAAGGTGTCGAGCTGGATTTCATCAAGACCAGGCATCTCGAAAAATATTCGGAGTACGCCGAAGGTCTAGGGATTGACCCGTTGAGTTTCTCGGTGATTGTAAGGGAAGGCGCGAAGAGGTTCTTCTTCAGCAGCGATCTCGCGTCGCTTGAAGAGGTAAAAGACAAGATGGACGAAGGGGTGTCCTTCATCGAGGCCACGCATCCGGCTCTCGAAGAAGTGGCCGCGCTTTCGGGTGGCAAAAACATCGGCGTTTATTTTACGCACATACCGATGGAACTCGAAGAGGGTGGCGAATGGCGACGTGAGCTGAAGGCAAGATTCGGCATCGAGAAATTAAATTCCGTCAGCGACGGTCAGATAATCGTCTTATAAGAAAAGCAGAAATGACCCCGGAAGAGTTTCAGGAAAAATTCGGAATAATCGGCGAATCATCCGCTATGAAGGATGTCGTCACGAAGGTGATGCAGGTCGCTCCAACCGACGTTACGGTTTTGATAAGCGGAGAGAGCGGATCGGGGAAGGAAGTGATCGCGCGCGCGATACACGGAGCGAGCAACAGATCCGGCAAGCCCGTTGTCGCGGTGAACTGTGGCGCGATACCGGAAGGGATACTTGAGTCTGAACTTTTTGGCCACCAGCGCGGCGCATTTACCGGCGCGGTCGAGTCAAGGAAGGGTTATTTCGAAATAGCCGATGGAGGTACTCTCTTTCTGGACGAGATCGGCGACATGCCATTGTCGACGCAGGTGAAACTTCTGCGCGTGATCGAGACGGGCGAGTTTATGCGAGTCGGCTCTTCGAACACCCAGAGCTCGGATGTAAGGGTCATCGCTGCCTCCAACAAGCTTCTCGAAGAAGAAGTGGCGAAGGGCTATTTCAGGCAGGATTTGTATTTCCGTCTCCGGTCGGTAAACATTTATGTACCGCCACTCAGGGAAAGGCGCGAGGACATCCCAATATTCATCGAGAAGTTCGCCAGAGAATTTTCTAATCGC
>JAJYOS010000120.1 GCA_021796055.1 Bacteroidota bacterium | reverse complement strand
GTGGTCAGCGATGTTTTGGCGAAATCCTTAAGCACGCTGCCGACGATTCTCGTCGGTACATTGCTGATCACAATGTATCTTTTGAACAGCGACGAGCCAAGCACCGGCTCAAACAAATTTTCCACAAGTCGAACAAACGCCACATTCAATATCGCCGCAGCCGTGCTCTTCTCCCCGATTATCCCGTTGAAATTAACCAGGTAAACGAGTTCCCTCGGGGCGTAGTTCTCGCTGTCACACGCAGCTACCAGCCTATTATTAAAGGTCTTCATATATTCGGAATAGTAATCGAGCTGGAGCTGTTTGCACAATTCAACGCTCATCGTATCGTGAGCGGAAATATAAGAATCGATTCTGTTTATCCGAGAGGAGGGCTCGTAAAGATTCGTAATATAGTAAGGATAATTTGCCGGCGCCGTCCTGTTGTTTGCGGTGGCCAGAAACTCCGAAGGCGGATTGTAGCTTTGGGGGAGTGCATCGAACGGGATGAAGCTTTGCCACACATACTTACTGGAATTCCCGTATTGCGGGAGGAAAGGCATGGGATAATTGCGCAGCGGAAGATTCCCGGCCGCTTTATATCCAATGTTTCCCCTTTTATCGGCGTACACGAAATTCTGCGCCGGGCTTCCAAAATATTTCAAGGCGTTAATGAACTCGTCAAAACTGCGGGCGGTGTTCAGCAGAAATATCGATTTGGTCTCGTCGCTCGGCCAGTACGCAGCCCATCGGAGCGCAATTACTCCCTGATGGCCGATTTGAGCCGACTTCAACTGACTCAGGGCATATGATTTCGCCAAAACATCGCTGACCACGGGACCCTGAACCGTCATGCGTCTTGTGAACACGAATGGAGAGCTTCCCTTTACCTCGATTGTATCCATAGTGGTTTGATACGGGACCAGCTTCCCGTCATACCAATACATGCTTGAATCGGAAGAATCCGGTACCATTATATAGAAATCCGAATCATCGCTCATCACGTTCGTCATCCCCCAGGCGATGTTCCTGTTCCTTCCTATCACAATTCCGGGAGTACCGGGAAGAGTCACTCCCATCACATTCAATGACGGTGAGTTTATTGAAACGAAATACCATTTTGCCGGTTCGCTGAACGCAAGATGCGGATCATTGCAGAGTATCGCCGAGCCGCTGCTCGTTCTCGATGGAGCGATAGTCCAGTTGTTGCTCCCATAGCAATCCGGAGAACCTACGCCATCTATCAGTTCCATGGCCTCTGAGTTCGCCCCCATGAAGGTGCTGGCAAAAGTTTCCATTGAGCGGGAATAGGTACTCGATACTTTTGCGCCTGGAGGACCCGAAAACAATGGTATCAGAAGCGCGGCCTTTGCGGGCCCGAGCTTGTCATACAACTCTCCAAATACAGGCTTTGTCCACCACGAGATGTTCAACTCCCACGACATAAGCCTGGCTACGATTAAGCAATCTCTTGGGGTCCACGGATCAGGCTGAATTTTCAGCATGGAGAATTCCGCGGGAAGCATCTTCGCACCGGAGATATAAGCGTTTACCCCCCTCGAATACCATCTCAAGATCCTCTTCGTCGTCATCGAAGAATGGTCATACAGCGAGTCGGCCATTTCAGTAAACCGCAGGGTCCTGAACAACTCGTCAATCTGAAGCGTCTTCTCACCGAATACCTCGCTAAGTTTCCCCTCGCCGAGTCGCCTGTACATTTCCATCTGGAAGAGCCTGTCCTGGGCATGAACAAATCCAAGAGCAAAATATGCGTCGGAATCGGAACGGGCTTCGATGTAAGGTACTCCCAGGCTGTCCCTCAGTATTTTTGTTTCAGCCCCTAACCCGGAAACCGCAAGTGTCCCTTCCTGGTCAGGAAGAGACTCCGTTCCTATCCTTCTCAGGAAAATGACTACACTTACTAGAACAATAATGAGGGTAAGAGAGACAATAGCGAGTACAAGTTTAAACCGCTTCACTTGCACAATTTAGTGAAGAGACGTCAAATTTGGCAATCGAAAGCTCGTTTTGCGGAAAACGCCCTTTCGGACTACGGCGCAAGACTGAAGTAGAATCCAGCCGCCACGGACGGTACAAGATAATTCGTCTGTGGCATTATTGACGACGAGAAGAAATCATAATAGCCTAACCCGCCATTCAGATAGAGTCCCACGTACTTGTCCACACGAATAGAATTACCTATCCCCAGATACGCGGCCGCTCCGCTCGAGAACCTGGAATTGGGAAGCGAGTAGCTCATGAAAGACCCGTCTGTCGGAAATGCCCACCCGAAAAGGAGGCCTGCGGACGATTCGCCGTACAGTGTGTATCCGAGAGTACCGAGTTCTGATTTCAGAAAAGGAACCCTGACTCCAACCTCGACGGGCATCAACATGCCTTGTGAACCGTACACGGCTGCGCCGTTAGCCGTACTCAGGGGGTTGTACAGATTTATGATCGAGATGCGGAGAAACAAGTCGCCCTCTAACGGAAAGCTTCCCACCGCACCTGCCCCCAGACTCGTAGCATCTATCAAGACAGGCGAATACTCGGGGATGGCAAAGGCACCCTGTCGCGAGAGGAATGATGAAGGGGCAGCGTCCGGCATGAGACTGCCCCGGGGACCAACGTTTCTAAGACTGCTGTTCACATTGTCGGGACAGAGATTCCCCGTGAAAACCTGTGCTTGAGCGGAAATTGCCGCGAGCAGTATGAACGAAATCGATAAGCCAATATTCATCATCCGTTTCATAACTCACCTCAGAAATTATATGCGAACGTGAAAATGAAATTCGTGTTCGAAATCTTCTCGTTACTCGTGCCCTGGCCCGGATATGTCTGATTGTTTATTACTGTAGACGGGTATACCAGAGTGTTGGAGTCCCACCACCCGTATTGGTAGGCAAAATCAATATTGATGGTGTTCTGGATTCTCGCTCCAATTCCACCGCTCACGTACTTCTGAGCCTGCGAAGGGCCGTCACTTGAATATGGAGAAGGCAATAATCCTCCGCCCGCTCTTACATACGGTACGAACAATGAGTATTTCGGGTCGGTCAACGCCAATTCAACTCCTATCCTTGTATTGAGGGTAGGTTTGTACTCCTGTTTGATCTGAGAATTCAGGTCATTTATCGTACTTGCGCCCAGATTCGAGTTGCTGAAACTCAACTGTGTCCAATCGACGTACTGGATGTCGGCCGCGACTGTCAACTGCGAGGTTCCGCCCGAAGCACCGATTGAGAATTTGAACGGTGTTGTAACGTCATACTGCACTGCCGGGCCGGCTCCCTCATCCTGACCATAACCATTGCTGGTAGAATAGTTGTATGGGCCGACGGGAGGAGTAGTGAAGTACGCAGAACCCTGGGAGGCATAATTATCGGTGACCGTCAGGAATGATGGGAAGTTAATAGCTGCACCGAATCTTGCATACGTCGCTCCGTTCATATCCTGCCACTTGTATAGAAACCCTGCCTTCGCGTTCCAACCGTTTATGGTCTGGTTGTCCTGACTATTCAGGAGAAAGGACCCGAAGTCGGAGTTGTTGTATGTGTATCCCTGGACTCCCGATTCGGCGAACGTGCGCGTGTACTTGTAGGACCCGTTGACGAGATTGATTGTTAGCCCGATCGAGAAATTCTGTGCGATGTCCATTCCTGCGGAAGCCAGCCAGTTGTTGATTCCGCCGGACGTATAAACCTTCCCGCTTTGATTGACATCCTTAGAGACCAACGGATTTTGATTAACGTCCTCGAGGAATACCATATACGGGATATCGGCAAGAGTATCGCCGGGATAATAAAGAGACGGTATTATCGAGCTGTTCGGGTTGAATCCGCTCACAGAAAGCGCGGAATTAAAATCGGGACCGCGGTTATAACCGAACGCTATGACGAATCCTCCCCTCGTTGTGGGGAAAGGGTAGACAAGACCGATATTAGACACATCAGTTTGCGAACTGGAGAGAGACCCCTGATTTCCCAGGTACGAAGCATCGTTGTTGTAGCCGAGAAAGTTCAGTCCGAAAGAAACTTCCGATTGTCTTGACTGCGTTAATCCCGCAGGATTGAAGCTTGTGGCGTCGTAACCCTGAGCCAACCCCGTCATCGCGTTTCCCATGGCAACTGATCTTGCGCTGGTTCCGTAACCGCTCTCTGCTAATCGAAGGGCATCTTCGGGAGTCTGAGCGTAAGCACTAAACGATAGAAACATTCCGACGACTGACAAGAACAAGAATCTGGTTTTCATACTTTTTCCGTTTCTGCTAAAGAATAGAAATTCCGTTGATGTTTTTAGCTCCACTCGACCCAAAGTTAACCGAACGACGAAGGTGCTACGATGGCGCCTCAGTGTCTTGCTCTTGCTCCTCCTCCCTCACCACTACTGTGAGCATTAGAAACTTCGTGCCCTCCCCTTGCTCCAGATTGAGAGGAGGAAAAAACTCTTTCATTCGTAAGGTATCCGCTGCGAACCGGGGTTCCGCCTCCGAACTCCCGCGCTGCCGGTTCAGAATAATTCATCACTGCTCCAGTTATGGCCCGAGCGAAATTCGCCAGGCTGCTTCCAAATCGAGTGGCCCTCGGAACGGCCGGGTTCACCGGGACACGGTTGTAATAGGACAGTCGTCCCGGGCCGCCCCCTCTTGGGCGCGGTGCCGGCATTGAAGATGGTCCCATAGGAGGTTGATAGCTCGGCGGCTGATAACTAGGCGCAGGGTTGGACGGAGGGGGGGGAGGCGGATTGTATTGCGGCGCCCTCTGCCTGGGCTGGGGTTGCGGATTATTTTCAGGTGGCTGTTGCGGCTGAGGATTGCTTGGAGGACGCTGCTCAGGCGGCGGATTCTGCTGGCGCACCCGTGTAGGCGGTTGCGGAGTGGATTGAGGCGTCTGTGGCTGACTGCCGGAGTTGACAGTACCGGAAGTCGGTGCCGATGAGCCACGGGACCTCACTCCTGTCTGCGTCGTAGAATTGACAGGTGTAGCAGAACCGCTGCTTGCGCGTGCCCTGCTTGTAGATACTGCGCCGGGCGATTCAACCGATGATCTGGCCCCTGCATTGCCGCCCGACAGGGTTGAACCTGCACCCGACATTCCATAAGATGAACTTCCTCCGCCGAATTCCTGCCGGCCGTTACGCGTATTTCCGAAATTCCTCGCACGTGCGGGCACCTGTGTCCCTGCCGTTTGATAGTAATAGTACGGCGAATAATAACCGTAGTACCCATACGGGCTGTAGCCGAACGGGGAATAGTAAGGCGAATAGTAAGAGTAGTACGGTGAATAGAAATTATTGTACCAACCGAATCCTAACCCGCCGTACATTGAATAAGGGCCGTTTCCCCACGAGTTCCAGCCGAATCCCAGCCATAGATTGTCAGAGTTCCACCATGCTGAGCTTGGAGTGAACCAGTTGTTATAGTACCACATATCGGTACCATAAGGGGAACCGTAATAGTTGTAGCTGTTGTAGTTGTTGTAGGAATATGGACTGCTCACACCGGTTGTGTCATAGGAATAACCACTATTGGTGCTGTCATTGTAATAGTACTGATTGTTATTCCCCGACTGCCCGTAACCGCCATAAGTATCGCCTGTGGTCGCAAACTCGGTGTAGCAACCAGACAAACCTGCTGCAACCAACAACGATAATGCTAATGCCGCCAGTTTAGTTTTCATAACACTCACCTCATTTTTTTTGACGCGGCCTGTCGCGCAAACGCTTAACGCTTGCCGACGAGTCTTTCATACCGGTCGCAGGTATATTCCCATTGTTTCTCCATCTGTCCACGCCATTCAGAAGGAGCGGCACCGGTATGAATTCCGGGATCTGATCTCTTTGCGGTGATATCAGCACAGCCGGCGGATCATAGAATATTTTATAGTTTTCCGCCAACTTCTTCGTGCTCAGGGTGTCCGATCCCGCCTTCCCGTTCATAATAAATGCCGCCAGAACTACCGCTATCATCTCACTTCCTCTTTCAAATTTCAATAACAAAATAGTGCGAAACAAGGTGCCTCTGGAGCCTTAAAATAAATTAATATCAATTTCATTGACGGACGCATATCATTTCGGTTACATAGACTGCACGTATTCGATTCGAATTGTACGTAAACTCCCCGTTTTCTTGAGGTCGAGAAGGTTCTTATAATCAAACTCGACCGTAAATCCGTTTCCAACGCTCCACCTGACCCCCGCGTTCAGGAAACCCGGCCCGGAGCTCGCCAATGCGTCCGGATATCCGCTGGGATAATTGTCATTCAATCCGAAATTGTATTCCGCAACCACCGAGATATCGCTTCCGACCGTCTTGTCGGCGCCCACATAGAAGTTCACGTTCTTGTTCCCATCTCCGTTTTCGAGGGAGTAGTTCACTCCACCATGTATTCCCAGATAGCCCAGCATTGAAAAGTACTTGGATGCGGCGGCAAAAAATCCGGGAGATTTATACTCGTACCTGTTGTACTGTGATATGTAGGCATCCTTTCCCTGAGAATCGAATCCAACCGTGACGGCAGGTGTAGCATCGGTCTCATCGAGAATTCTGAAACGGATATTCACTCCAGGGAGCTTATTCCAATCGACAGCACCCGAGCCAATCACATTTGTTCCGCCGAAGCTCAGGCCGAACGTTAGCCGGTTGAAGGCGCCTGCCTCCAATCCAACCAGTACTCCACTGTTCTCGTAGAAGTGCACGTTCATCGCTATCATCCCGTTGTGCAGGATCCCGGCGGTTGGCATATCTATCAGATACCGCGGCTCTACCTGAGCGGCGCTGCCGGCGCTGCCGTTCAGTTCACCCGCCATCGCTGCCGTCGACATTACAAAAGCAATGAGAAGGAAAAACGCACGCTTCATCTCTTTCTCCTTTCAGATTTCAACTTATTCAAAACCGGCCCGATATTTCTTCTCTTTGCCGGCGCCGCTTGCCTGATCATCACATGTTCCATGACCCGCCGACCAGCTTGCCTCATAATTACGAGCAATCAGCCTCTCCGCCCGTCAGGATCGTCTCCTGCATCCGGAGCGGCCTCTCGTCCTCTCATCGGACTATTCTATATGCGGTTCCGTCCTTGTTGTCTTCAATGATAACGCCGATCTTCTGAAGTTCGGAACGGATATCGTCGGCAAGTTTGAAATTTTTATTCCGGCGGGCATCAGCTCGGAGCTGGATAAGAAGGTTAACCAGGTCAGGCTCAATGCTCTCACGATTCCCTGCCTGATCTTCGGAAGGAATAATTCCGAGTACCTCTCCCGCAAGTTTGTTTATGAACGAAATAATCGTGCAGGCAGTTTCCTTGCTCATGGGATTAGGAGAGCTCAGCAAGGAGTTGACATCCTTGAGCATTTCAAACAGCGCCGCGATTGCAGAAGGACTATTAAAATCGTCCGACATAGCCGTCAGCCACTCGCTGAAGTAACGGCGAAGATTAACCGGCTCTTCGGGGAGATTATCGAAATCGATTTCGGTACCCGATTTGTCGACGATGCTTCGCAACTGGCGAAGGACATTCTTCAGCCGCTCGAGACCTTTTCCAGCGCCTTCGACCGACTGATCGGAATAATCCAACGGACTCCTGTAGTGGCTTTGCAGAATGAAAAATCTCAGCGTGATGGGGTCATGCTTTTTAAACGCGTCCTTCAGCGTCACGAAATTTCCCAGCGATTTACTCATCTTCAAACCGTTGGAAGTCACCATATTGTTGTGGAGCCAATACCGGACGAACGACTTTCCCGAAGCGGCCTCACTCTGGGCTATTTCGCATTCGTGATGGGGGAACTGGTTGTCGATTCCTCCCCCGTGTATGTCGAAAGTATCGCCAAGATATTTCATGCTCATGGCAGAGCATTCCAGATGCCAGCCGGGGAAACCATCGCCCCAGGGCGAGGGCCAACGCATAATGTGTCCAGCCTCCGCCTTCTTCCAAATAGCGAAATCGCCCGGGTTCTTCTTTTCGCTTCTTATATCGACCCTCGCACCCGCCATAAGGTCTTCAGGCTTCCTCCCGGAAAGTTTTCCGTATTCGGGAAATTTGGCAATGTTGAAATAGACATTGCCGTCTGCCACATAAGCATAACCTTTCTCTACCAGCCGTTTCGCCAGCTCGATCTGTTCCATTATGTGACCCGTTGCTCTCGGAGAAATATCGGGACGCCGGATCCCAAGCCTGTCCATATCATCAAAGTAGCTGCGCATGAAGGTCTCGACGACCTCCATCGGGTTTATCTTTTCTTTTTTTGCTTCATTCTCTATCTTGTCGTCACCTTCGTCGGCGTTGTCGGTAAGGTGTCCGACGTCGGTAATATTCTGGACATAGAGGACCTTATACCCGACAAACCTCAGGAACCTGACAATTACATCGAACGATACGTAACTTTTTCCGTGGCCTATGTGAGAATGATTGTACACCGTAGGTCCGCATACGTAAATACCGACTCTGTCCGGCTGGATGGGGGTGAACTTTTCCTTCCGTCTCGTGAGCGAGTTGTAGAGAAATATTTCAGTATTCATTTTAGTCCGATCAGTTCTTTTGCGCCCGATATGCTCGCCTGGGTAACGTCTTCACCGCTCAGCAGTTTTGCAACTTCGAGAACACGTTCATCCTCGGAAAGTCTGCTGGCCCTGGTGACTGCACGCTTTCCCTTCACGATTTTCTCGACCCTGAAATGATAGTCGGCATTACCGGCGATTTGTGGTAAATGTGTAATCGCAATTATTTGATGAAATCCTGAAAGATTCTTCAGGCTCCGCCCGACCTTAGCCGCTACCCTCCCGCTGATTCCAGTGTCGATCTCATCGAACACGAGGAGCGGAAGCCTGTCGCTTTTTGCCAATATGGTCTTCAACGCAAGCATTATCCTGGATATTTCACCTCCTGAGGCAACCCTTGCCAATGGCCTTGGTTCTTCTCCAACGTTCGTCGAAACATAGAATTCTACAAAATCAAACCCGTCTCCCGTGGTCTCGAAGAAATCGTTTCCGAGCCGCACCAGCGGTTTCAATCCCGCATCTGCGGCCCCGTACTGCCGGTTGCCGATGTTGATTTCGAACCTGGCTCTCTCAATTCCTATCTCCGCCAGGACGTTCACAATACTCCTGGTGATTCGCTCGGCCACTTCCCTCCGCTTTGAAGAGAGGCGCTCCGCGATATCGGAAAGTCCGGACCTGGCCTTTTCGACATTGCCCTCCAGCCTGTGGATCTCATCGTCGAAGTTCTCCGCCAGCGAGTATTCCTTTCCGATCTTCTCCCTGTATTCGAGCACCGCTTCCAGGGAACCCCCGTATTTCTTCCTCAGCATGACCAGCACGCCCAGACGCTCCCGAATTTCTTCCAGCTGCTGAGGATCGAAATTGAGCCTGCTGCTGTAACTCTGGACGAATCTTGTTATCTCGTCGACAATAGCCTTCGCACTTTCGCATTCTTCCTTTTGTTTGCCAAACGCCTCGTCGATGTCCGCAAGGTCCTCCAGCTGATTGCGCACCACCACGAGTTGGTCGTGAATCGAGCTTTCGCTGTCGTATAGGATCTCGTATAGCTTTGTCGTAGCCTCATAGAGCTTTTCGGAGTTCTCGAGTATTCGGAGTTCCGATTCGAGCTCGCCTATCTCTCCGGGCTGAGGATTCACAAGATCGATTTCCTTGATCTGGAACGAGTACAGTTCGCTCTTCTCCTTCAAGGCATCCCGTCTTGAAATAATTTCAGCAAGTTCCTTCAGCATCCGGGCCAGCTCGTTGTAAGAGACCCGGAAATTGTCCTTGAGTGTATCAAGCCCTCCGAAATCGTCGAGAAGATCTATATGAGTCTCAGGTCTGAGAAGAGACTGGTGCTCGTGTTGCCCGTGAAGGTCAACGAGAAGGTCGCCCAGAGACTTCAGCTGGGAAATGGGGATAGGAGTATCGTTCACAAATGCGCGGCTCTGACCCTTCTGGTTTACTTCCCTTCGCACGATTATCTCGTCGCCGAATTCTATTTCCGAACTATCCAGGAGGCGCTGCACCTTCTTATTGCCGGAAATCGTGAACAAACCCTCGACTATCGACTTTTCCGTTCCGCTGCGGACTTCCTCCACAGTGGAGCGCTCCCCCAGGATCAGGCTCAGGGCATCAACTATAATAGATTTGCCCGCTCCGGTCTCTCCCGTAATGATATTCAGGCCGGGACCGAATTCCAGCTCGACCTCGTCTATGAGGGCATAATTCTTTATTGAAAGACTCTTCAGCATTCTCCAACGCTCGATGAAAAGACCAACCGGACAGTCTTTGCTGACAAATATAACATCGCAGGGTCCGTCGGCACTTTCTGTCGCCTTTCTCTACAACCGGTTTTCGGCATCGCTTTCTTCCAGAAGACTATTTGATATTAAAATACTTAGCTTCCGGATGATGGACAACTACGCTGGTCGTACTCTGTTCCGGGACCAGTTGAAACTCTTCTGTCAGTGAAATGCCGATTCGTTCGGGACGCAGAATCTCAAATAATTTCACCTGATCTTCCAGGTTCGGGCAGGCCGGGTAGCCGAATGAAAACCTGGCACCCTGATATTTCTGTGAAAACAGTCTCCTTACCTCTTTCGCATCGCTCCCGTCGATTCCAAGCTCGGTTCTTACGATCTTGTGCCAGTACTCGGCCAGCGCCTCGGCGCTCTCGACACTCAGACCATGCAGAAAAAGATAGTCCCTATAATTCGCATCTTCAAACAGCCGCTTGGTGTATTCACTGATCTTGGACCCGATGGTCACGGCCTGCATTTCGATTACGTCGTATAATCCGGAGTCTTTCGATTTGAAGAAGTCTGAAATGCACAGGAACCTGTCATCTGTCTGGCGCGGGAATGTAAATCTTACCCATTCCTTCAACCGGCCATCGAGCGGCTGGCCGGGCTTCAATGTTTCCCACTTCGATTGCAGATCAGGCTCCCCGACGGGACTATAAACGATGAGGTCTTCTCCATCGGACTGACACGGATAATATCCGTAGATGACCCTCGGCGCGAGAAGCGCTTCTCTCTTCACCCTCAGTTTTACCTCGTCGAGAATAGGGTAAACGTCTTTCTCCAGCATCCGGTTGTACTCCTCGTCGTCCCATCCCCTCTTAGAAAACTGCCATTGCCCGCGGATGAGAGCAACCTCGTTGAGATACTCCCATATTTTTTCGACCTTCATATCGGAGACCATGGTACTCCCGTAGAACGGAACCCGCGGTACCGCTATCTCCTCGGACACTTTGCTGCGGAGATGAAAGCCAGCATTGGCAGTTTTCTAAGA
>JAJYOS010000119.1 GCA_021796055.1 Bacteroidota bacterium | reverse complement strand
AACGGCATCAGTACCGTTTCGAACAAGTCAAGCATTAAATTCCTTGAGCCAAACGTTTCCTACGCATATGTCATTCTTTCTCGATTCTTGCTTCCTTCTATACTCCTACACCAAAAAGGAAATACCGGTTTACCTGGACATCCCCGATAGTCTTCGACCCGCACGATCCACGCACTCTGTATTTCGGAGCACAGCAGTTGCTCATGACCAGGGACGGTGGACTTCACTGGCAGGCTATCAGCCCGGACCTCACGGTGTCCAAATCGCAATTCAAAAATCAGCAAGCCCTCAACGGGGTTGAGAAGTCTCACAAAGGATGGGGCGTTATCTATACGATTGCACCCTCGCCGGTAAGAGATCGTCTCATTTGGATTGGAACTGACAACGGACTCATTCGCCTCACCAAGGACGGAGGCAGGCACTGGGAGAACGTCACCCCGCCCGGCATGACTCCCTGGACCAAAATAAGCATGATCGAAGCTTCTCCGTTTGTACCCGGGGAAGCCTATGCTGCGGTCGAGCGCCACCGATTGGATGATCTTTCACCGTACATTTATCGCACAACGGATTTCGGCAAGCACTGGACACTTGTAGTGGATGGGATCGGTCCGAAGTCCTTCGTGCGTGTGGTGAGATGTGATCTCACGAAGAAGGGGCTGTTGTTTGCCGGTACTGAGAGAGGAGTCTACGTGTCCTTTGATGATGGTGACCATTGGCAGTCACTGCAGCTGAACCTGCCGACCGCATCGATCCGGGATCTTGCCGTGCACGGTCACGATCTTGTCGCCGCGACTCACGGCAGGGCTTTCTGGGTGCTCGATGATTTGACGCCATTGGAACAGTTAAGCGGCAGCGTTCTTAATTCGAATGTGCACCTTTTTCAGCCCGAGCAGGCAATCAGAATACGACGCAGTGTGAATAGCGACACGCCATTGCCCCCTGAGATTCCACACGGAACAAACCCACCCGCCGGTGCAATTATCGACTACTACCTTGGATCGTTGCCGCAGGGGACTATAACGCTCAAGGTCCTGGATAAATACGGAAATCTCGTCAGACGATTTTCGAGCAATTATCAACCGAATCCGGAGAAGAATCCGCCTTACTTCATGAACGCATGGCTGCCGGTTTTCAAGGGCCTGCCGGCACATGCTGGGCTTAACAGGTTCGTTTGGGATCTCCGCTATTTTCATCCGCATGTGCCGGGCCACGGTTATTCGATGGCGATTGCAAACCTGCACAGCGTCCGCGAACCTGAAGGACCGCTGGTCCTCCCGGGGAAGTACAAGATTGTGTTGACGGTCGACGGAAAATCATACTCCCGTTTTGTAGATGTGAAAATGGATCCACGGGTCCATGTGACGAAGGTCGCACTCAGGGATCAGCTCGCCCTCGCGATCGGCATTTGGAACGCAATATCGGATGAGAATTCACTTTCCGTCCAGGTCGATTCACTCGATGCAAAGATTTCCGGCCTGAGCGGCGAAGGCAAGTTGAGCTCGGACGCAATTACAGATGCCCGTTTCCTTGCGAATAAACTCAAAAAGTTCAAGGCGACTTTGAACGTCGGCGAACTTGCAGGTCTCGAGTCGGATGTGATGAGCGCCGACCGCGAGCCGACTTCACAGATGATGGAAGCCTACAGGACGCTTGCCTCAAGACTTTCGGTTGCAAGGGATGAATGGAAGACGATTGAATCGAAAGATCTCTCCTCCCTGAACCGACAGTTGGAGAAATCCGGTTTAGAGGCGCTCCGGCCGGCCGGCACTGCACCGTATCATCTTCGGCTCCCTTTTCGACAAAGCTCGGTTGTCAGAAAGTAACTTACCGTTACTTTCGAATCGGCGGATAATGTCGGCGGGATAAACGTCGTATCGATTCGTCAAACAGCAAGAGGTGCAGGCGCGCGTCAGCGGGCAGCGCACCTGCACCGTCCGCGAGAATTGGCATGGTAATACGCGGGTTTTCAATTCCGGCGGCGCGTTATTAAACGAAGCGCGGGCAAGCAGTGGGGCGTGCGAAACCGGTTTGATTCTCCAGTCGTCGTCAAATAAATTAATCTAAATTTGCCGGAAGGAAAAGCGCGACACAATTGTGAACGGAGTAGAAATGAATCCTCTGAACAACATGATCGTTTCAAGCCTTCAGTTATTTCCAAAAAGCATAGTTAAAAGATTTGCACTTCGCTATATCGCCGGAGAGCATGTCGAAGACGCTGTCAGGCTGGTGCGGAGTCTCAACGCTGGAAGAATCATGGCGACAGTCGACGTCCTGGGCGAAAACGTCAGCGACAAGAGTGATGCGGAGAAATCTTCCAGCGCGGCCCGGGAGGTCCTTAAGGTAATCGCTGAGAACAAACTGGATGCGAACCTATCCATAAAGCTGACGCAATTCGGGCTCAACATCGATAAGGATTTTTGCTATTCGAATGTCAAGCCGGTGATGGATTTAGCCAAGAGTTACGGGAACTTTGTCCGCATCGACATGGAAGATTCGGGTACTACCTCGACTACTCTCGGGATTTATGAAAAATTCAGGGCGGATGGATACGATAATACTGGAGTGGTCATCCAGGCTTACATGCGGCGCAGCGAAAGCGACGTGAGGCGGCTTATAGACATGAAGGCAAGCGTGAGGTTATGCAAGGGCATATATATCGAGCCTGAAGACATCGCCTTCAAGAAAAGAGAGGAGATAAGACAGAATTATATTTTGCTCCTGAACATGCTGCTTGAGGGAGGATGTAAAGTCGGGATTGCAACCCACGATGATTATCTGATTAGGTCCGCCTACGATGCGATTGCCCGGCTTAATGTTCAGAGAAACAACTTCGAATTTCAGATGCTGCTCGGAGTGCGCTCCGATCTGAGGGACAGGATAGTGGCGGACGGGCACAGGCTGCGAATCTACGTGCCATTCGGAGAGCAGTGGTATGCGTATTCAATGAGGCGATTCAAGGAAAATCCCCAGGTCGCAGGATACGTTCTAAAGTCGGTTCTTTTCGGACAGTGATCGGTTCTGCCGCCGGTTAAGAAACTCCTGAGGGGCGCGATTGAACTCAGGAAACGACGGATAGCGGCAGGACGAGTACCTGACCCCGCATTAGCGGGGCTGATTTCGCTCGGGAAGTGGGAGTTTCGTTCTCCAGTCGGGTTGAATTCGTCAGCGGAAAATGTGAATTTCTTCTGTGATGACAAACAAATTTGAAATCGTCTCGGATTACAAGCCGTCGGGTGATCAGCCCGGAGCGATCCGCGAACTGACGGACGGTGTCAGGAAAGGGCTGAAACACCAGACGCTGCTGGGCGTGACGGGGAGCGGCAAGACATATACAATGGCCCAGATTATTCAGAACATCAACAGGCCAACGCTTATCATTTCCCATAACAAGACGCTTGCCGCACAGCTGTATGGTGAGTTTAAGCAGTTGTTCCCAAACAACGTCGTGGAATTTTTTATTTCATACTACGACTATTACCAGCCTGAAGCATATATCCCTCAAACGGATACTTACATCGAAAAAGACTCGTCAATCAACGACGAGATAGACCGACTGCGTCTCCGCGCCACGAGTTCGCTGCTCAGCGGCCGGCAGGACGTTCTGGTGGTGGCATCAGTCTCATGCATCTACGGTATCGGCTCTCCGTTGGATTACCGCAATGAAGTCGTGGCGCTCACGCGCGGAGAGAAGATGGGACGGAGGCATCTTCAGGAGCTGCTCATCCAAAGTCTCTACGCGCGCAACGATGTAGAGTTTACGCGGGGGACCTTTCGGGCACGTGGGGATGTAGTGGAGATTTTTCCGGCCTACGAGATCGAAGAGGCGGTCAGGGTGGAATTCTTCGGCGATGAAATCGAGTCACTCAGGACATTCGATCCGCTGACCGGGGCGCCCGGCCTCGAAATGGAAGAGGTGAAGATCTATCCGGCGAGGCACTTCGTTACGAGCGAAGAGAATATCGATAGAGCCATCACGAGCATTCAGGCCGAGCTGGGCGAAAGGCTCGCAGACCTCCGTGCAATGGGGAAATACCTTGAGGCGCAGAGGCTCGAACAGCGAACCCGCTTCGATGTCGAAATGATGCGCGAAGTCGGCTACTGCAACGGGATCGAAAACTACTCACGTCACATTACGAACCGACAGCCGGGACAGCGGCCGTACGTTCTACTCGACTATTTTCCTGAAGACTTCCTCATGTTCATCGATGAATCGCACCAAACCATACCGCAACTTCGGGCGATGTATCACGGAGACCGGTCCCGCAAGATGACCCTGGTTGAATATGGGTTCAGGCTTCCCTCCGCCCTGGACAACAGGCCGCTTAAGTTCGATGAGTTCGAGACGATGGTTCACCAGGCTGTATTTGTGAGTGCAACCCCTTCAGATTACGAGCTGGAAAAAAGCAAGGGGGTAATCGTGGAGCAGGTAATCCGGCCGACAGGGATAGTCGATCCCGAGGTCGAGGTAAGGCCGGTGAAAAACCAGATGGACGATCTGATTCATGAGATACGGGAGCGCGTCAAGTTATCGGAGCGGACGCTGGTGACCACGCTTACAAAGAGGATGGCAGAGGACCTGACCGAATACTTACAGGGGCTGAATGTTCGGGTGAAGTACATCCATTCGGATATTGATTCGCTCGAACGCGTCTCCATACTCCGGGACCTTCGCCTCGGCGAGTTCGACGTACTTGTGGGAGTCAACCTTCTCCGCGAGGGCCTCGACCTTCCCGAAGTCTCACTCGTTGCAATCCTCGACGCAGACAAAGAGGGATTCCTTCGTTCGGAAAAGTCTTTGATTCAGACCGCGGGGAGAGCTGCCAGGAACATCGGAAGCAGGGTTATCCTTTACGCCGATACTGTGACCAGAAGCATGAGCAAAATGATGAGCGAAACCGACCGGCGGAGGAAGATCCAGAAAGAGTTTAATATTCAACATAACATCGAACCTAAGTCCATAGTGAAGACAACCGAAGAGATAATGGCTTCGACGGCGATCGCGGACGTCCGCGGGGAAAGTGAGGAAAAGACCAGAAAGTCCCAGCAGGCAGGCGTCAGCGAAAGCAAGCAGAAGTATCTTACCGATGCTCAGAGGAAGGACCTCATTGACAGACTGACTAAAGAAATGTATCAGGCGGCTAAGGGCCTTGATTTCGAAAAAGCGGCGGAGCTGCGGGATGAAATACACCGGTTGTCGGCTAAAGGATAAGCGCCGTGGACACTCTCTTGGGAATTGTCGAAGCGTTTGTCAATTTTGTTTATCCTCCTACGTGCATGACCTGCTGGAGAGATCTGAAGCGCGGCGAGGCCTTCATCTGCATGAAATGCTGGGACAGCTTCGAGCGGGTATCGCCGACCGAGGCGATAATCCAGGCGATCGAACGCAAGTTTCTGATTGACGAGACTGTCGACAAGATCGATGCGGTGTTCTTGTTCGAACAGGATCCGGGGGTACGTACGGCAGTGCATCTTTTGAAATACGGCGGTGCGGAGAAAATAGCCGACAGATTCGGAATCCTGATAGCCGGGAAGATTGTCGGAGACCCTAAACTGTCTATGTGTGATATGCTGGCTCCCGTCCCGCTGCATCCAGCACGCAAACGTGAACGCGGCTACAACCAGAGCGAACTAATTGCAGAAAGACTTTCCGGCGAGCTCGGAATCAGGCACGAACCTGATCTTCTGAGAAGGGTCCGGCAGACGCAGTCACAAACGATGTTCGATGCGGAGGGAAGGAGACGAAATATCGCGGGAGCGTTTTCGATTGCTGAGCGGTTTACCAGCGAGGTGAAAGGCAAAAAGATACTCCTGATAGACGATGTCATAACGACGGGTTCCACAATCAAAGAATGCGCCGGTGTTCTTCGAAATAATGGAGCGTCCGAAGTGTATGGCGCGGCGGCAGCTGTGACGATCTGACTTATGGTAGCAATGATGACCAATTCCTGCGGGCGGGATGAGAGTACTTAGTGGTGTGGTAACTTATCCATCTTCATGAACCCGCGGACACATCGACTTGCTCATCCATCCTGATTTACCTTGGAATTTCCCGTCTCATCCTTTAAACTTCGGTATGAAGAAGACAATCCTTTTCCTTTCGTTAGCCGTGATGCTGAGTTCATGCTCGAAGAAGTCACCACAACAGCAGGCAGAGATGTTACAGAGTACAACACATTACCCGACAGTACCCATACCCGCGTTTGATGCGGACTCCGCGTTTGACTACCTCGTGAAGCAAGTCGATTTCGGCCCCCGTAGCCCGAACAGCGCAGCGCACGAACAGTGCCTTCTGTACCTCCAACAGGAATTCAGTCGTTATGCAGATACGGTTCAACTGGAGAATTTCAATGTCCCCGGTTACGATGGAGTGCTCCTTCATCTGACGAATATCATAGTGAGTTTCAATATGAAGGCGACAACGCGTGTGCTCCTCTCGGCTCACTGGGATTCCAGGCCGCGAGCCGACCATCAACCCGGGGGTCCCGTCGACAAGCCAATTCCGGGTGCGGACGATGGCGCCAGCGGTGTCGCGGTTCTTCTCGAGATGGCCCGTGATTTCAAACAGTCGCCTCCTCCTGTGGGTGTCGACATAATGTTGTGGGACGGAGAAGACTACGGGAAAGAAGGTGAACTGGACTACTATTGCCTCGGATCGAAGTATTGGGCCGCGACGAAACCTTATTCTTATCAACCCGATTTCGCAGTCAACCTGGATATGATAGGCCAGAAGGATCTCCGGATCGAGAAGGAGGGCTATTCGGTTCAGTATGCACCCGACGTGGTCAATCTAATCTGGAATACCGCTGCTGAGATGAACGTGCCCCAGTTCGTGGACAGCCTGGGCGACACGATTTACGACGACCATATTCCACTCCAGAATGCCGGCATCAAGGCCGTCGACCTGATTGACTTCAACTACAAGTATTGGCATACCCTCGAGGACACGCCGGACAAGTGTAGCCCTCAAAGCCTGTCGTCGGTGGGAAGGGTATTGCTCGATGTCCTTTATAGAAAGATTCCGATCAGTTAAAATGAGTGACAAGTATTTTCAACTCAAGATTTCCGCCGACTCTCAGGTAAACGACCTTGTCGTCGGATTCCTTAGCGATGTTGGGGCCGAAGGGTTTGTCGAAGAAGGCACCGGTCTGTCATGTTATTTTTCGGAGGACAAGTGGAATCCGGCTTTTGAGTCCGATGTCAGGGAATTCCTGGAGAGCCTGAAGGCGCAGGGTAAGATAGAGTTGTTCGACGTAGGTGTGACTACCATCCGCAATCAGGATTGGAACAAGCAGTGGGAGGAATCGATAGTTCCGGTGGAGGTGACGGAAAACATAGTCATCAAACCGAGCTGGAAAGAATATGTCGGTCCCGCGAAGATTGTCATCGAGATCGATCCGAAGATGTCTTTCGGCACTGGTCATCATGAGACCACAAGGATGATGGTGCAGGAACTTGAACATTACATAAAAGGGAACGAGCGCGTCCTCGACGTAGGCACCGGGACTGGAGTTCTCGCCATCGCAGCAATAAAACTCGGGGCCGAGCTATGCGTGGCTGTCGACAATGATTCCTGGTCCATAGGCAATTCGCGTGAGAATATTGAAAGGAACGGCGTAGCAGGCAAGATACGCCTGGTGAAAGGGGAAATCGAATCGGTCCAGGAGGATGAGTTTGATATCGTCGCGGCCAATCTGAACCGCAATACTCTCATTTATATCAGAGAGGATCTTTATAGGAAGTGCAAGAACGGCGGCATTCTCTTGTTGGCAGGAGTGCTCACAGCTGACGAAAAGGATGTCTCCGGTTATTATGGACAGGTTGGCTTCAAGCTGGTTGAAACCAGGCGGGAAGCGGAGTGGTCCGCACTGGTACTGTCGAAATGAGATATGCATCGATAGATATAGGGACCAATACGATCCTGATGCTCGTCGGTGAGATAGATGGGGGACTGTCGATAAGTCGATTGGAAGATTTCTATGAGGTCCCACGCGTCGGGAAAGGCATCTCTTCCTCTAAGCTACTGGCGCAGGATGCTATGATGCGGGGCGTGAAAGTGCTGGAGAGGTATCGCGAGATCGCGCAGGAATATCGGGTCGATAGAGTTGTCGCATCCGCAACGAGCGCGGTCAGGGATGCTCATAACAGGCTCGATTTCGTGAATCTTGTCCGTCAAAGATGCGGGATGGATGTCGAGATCATCGACGGCGTGACCGAAGCCCGACTCGGCTTCATGGGAGCCTTGAGCGCGATTTCGGACAAGATAGAACCGACGCTTGTTATTGACATAGGGGGCGGAAGTACCGAGTTGAGCTTCGGGACTGAGATGGAGCCCCGGTACACGAAGAGCCTTGACATCGGTGCTGTTCGATTGACTGAGAGATTCTTCACGAGTGTTCCTCCGGCTTCCGACGAAGTGGAAAAGGCGATCGAGTTTATAAGGAGGGCGGCGGTCCGGTTCCCGTTTTCAAAGGCAAGAGCCAGCCGTGTATTCGCGGTCGCGGGCACGGCCACCACAATCGCTCTGATAGCGCAGAAAAAGTATGAATTTGACCTCGCTGCAGTTACAAATTATGAGATGAGCCGAGGAGGTCTCGATGAAGTGCTGAGTGATTTGCGAAAAATGTCACCGTCAGAGGTAAGGAAGATTACCGCAGCGGCCGAGGGAAGAGAAGATGTCCTTCTGGCCGGGGCGCTGATCCTGTCCGAAATACTGAAAGCATCGGGGGCTCAGACTTTTTTGACTACTGACCGCGGTCTCCGTTATGGGTACATGATTTACAAACACAGGCAATTGTTGGCAGGATGAGCCCGTCATCACTAGCAGGTCACGTTATTGAACTGATCGATGAGATCTTGAAATCTAGACTCCCCGCAGACCGGGTCGTCGCAGATTTCTACAAAGAGCGGCGTTATCTGGGATCTCACGACAGGCGTTGGATAACTGAGAAAGTCTACGGCATAATCAGAAACTATATCCTCCTGAGGGAGGTTGCCGGGACATGTGCGCCCAGGAAAGACTCGGTTTACACTTTCCTGATATACGAACTCCTGTTGGTAAAGATGCAGACCGACGAGCTTGAAGGGGGCTACTCCAAACTGATGGAGACTTATCGGCTCGCCGGTTACGAGATTGATCTGCTCAGCTTGAGCGAGTGTGCCGAGAGGAGGATGGAGGAAATCAGAATCTCGGACGAAGGGATGTTCACGATGAATTCATTCCCCGAATTTTTCGCCGAGCTTCTCCCGGCCAGCATTCAACCTGATGCGCTTCCAATAATGCTTGCTCTTAACCATGAAGCACGTGTGTGCGTCAGAGTCGACACGAACAGAATTTCCAGAGACGATGTCATGGCCGATTTTCGACGGCAGGGAATTGAGGCCGCCGCCTCTGATTTGTCTCCTATGGGAATATATTTGCCGAGACGCGTGAACCTGAACAACGTCGCGCTATATAAGGACGGCGTGATCGATATACAGGAGGAAGCCAGTCAGATAGTCGGGTTGGCGGTGGACCCGAAGGAAGGTGAGACTATTGTCGATGCATGTGCCGGGGCGGGAGGGAAGAGTCTGGAACTGGCGGCCCTGTCAGGCGGCGGTGCACGCATCTATGCGCTTGACGTGGACCAGAACCGGCTTAATGCTCTCGCTGAACGCGCCGGGAAAAGCGGTTTTGAAAATATTGAAGTAATTAAAGTCCAACCCGACGGCCTGGAGGGCGCCGAGAGCATTATCGGAACTGCAGATAAAGTCGTGGTGGACGCTCCATGTACGGGGAGCGGAACGATTCGGCGCAATCCCGATAAGAAATTTCGACTGACTAGATCTCTCGTACAGACCCATGCCTCCTATCAGAAGGATATCATCCAACGATATTCGAAATTGGTGAAGGTAGACGGATATTTATATTACGCGACCTGCAGCATCTTCGCGGATGAAAATCAATCCGTGGTCGAGTGGTTCATAAAGTCCAACCCGCAGTTTCGGGTCATCGACATTTCGCTTAGTCTGACAGACCCGAAGTATGCAGGTTTGATAGAAAATGGTTTTCTGGCGATCTATCCTCACCGGCACGAGATGGACGGCTTCTTTGCCGCGGCTATGAAGCGCCAAGGCTAATCTTCTTTCTCTTTCCGATTCTTCCCACAATCTCGGCCAGTCTGTCTGCAGCGAATGACAGCTCGTCTTCCGTCGTATACCTGCCGAACGAAAATCTCACGGTAGCCATCGTGGTTCTGTCGTCGCGCCCAAGCGCTTTGATCACATGAGACGGCTGCAGGCTTCCGGAGCTGCATGCCGATCCGCTTGTAACCGCAATTCCCTCGAGATCCATGTTGATGATCAGGGCCTCGCCATCAATATCCATCTCCTTGCTGTCGACCGAAACGCTCAGGATATTCGGAAGTGAATTATCCGCCGGTGAGTTGAAGATGACAGCCGGGACTTTTTCGCCGATGATATTCCGCATGTGCGAGTTCAGCCTGAGAAGCCTATCATGCTCCTGCTGCATCTCTTCACCTGCCAATTCCGCCGCCTTTGAGAATCCAGCGACGAGGGGAATGCTCTCAGTCCCGGCCCGCCTGTTTCTCTCCTGTGAACCGCCATGGAGGAGAGGATCGAGATCGATTCCCCTTCTCACATACAGTGCACCGATTCCTTTCGGCCCGTAGATCTTGTGCGCGGTGAATGAGGCAAGGTCGACGCCCGTTTCTTCTACGTTGAATCCGATTTTGCCGAACGACTGGACCGCGTCGGTGTGAAAGAGTGAACCTTTTTCGTGCGCAATAGCCGCGAGCGTGGTCAAATTCTGTATGACACCGGTTTCATTGTTGACGTGAATGACGCTGACGAGAAATGTCTCGGGCGTGATAGAGTCCAGGAGCGCTTCTTCCCGCACGATACCCTGCGAATCGACAGGGACGATTCTTACGTCGAATCCGTTCTTCGAAAGTACTTCTGCCGAATGAAGAATCGCGTGGTGTTCTATGGCAGATATTATGAGTCGTTTCTTCTTACTTCCGTATCTGGCAGCCAGGCCGAGAAGCGCCGTGTTGTCGGACTCCGTCCCGCCGCTGGTGAAGTAAACTTCCGAACTCCGTGCGCCGATAAGCGCCGCTATCGACTCGCGGCTTTGCTCCAGCGCGGCTTTTGCCTCTCTGCCGAAGGAATGGATGCTTGATGCGTTTCCAAATGTCGAAGTGAAATAAGGGGCCATTGTTTCAACCACACGCCTGTCTACCGGAGTAGTTGCAGTGTAGTCGAGATATATTCGTCGC
>JAJYOS010000118.1 GCA_021796055.1 Bacteroidota bacterium | reverse complement strand
TTTAGTGTCCAAATGTCACTTCAGTAGCATGAGCTTCCTTATAGCTACAAACCTATTTCCGTTCTTCCCTTCCGCAACTATGCGGTAGAAATAGACGCCGCTGGCGTACTTGGAAGCATTAAAGTTTACTTTGTGTACTCCGGCGCTCTCCGCACCATCCACAAGAGTTGCCACTGTACGGCCGAGTACATCGTACACTTTCAAGGTTACGTGACTAATTGCCGCCAGCTGATACTGTATCGTGGTCGTCGGGTTAAATGGGTTTGGATAATTCTGGGACAGCGAATAAGCAAAAGGAACGCCTCTCTCTTGTTTAACGCCTGTTACAGCTGTCACGGTCGAGCTGTAGACGCCATTGCCGAATGTTCCGGCGAGAACTGTGCCGTCGACATTCCTGGTAGCGACTGACTCAACGTCAACCATGCCGATAGTTTCGGCGCCCTGCTGAACCCAAACGGTCGACATACCATTTAATTGTGTCGTCTCGTAAAGCCCTGTGCTCGTGCCCGCGAAATATATTTTACTTCCGTTGAGGTCGAGCATGTTCACGCAGCGCACTGATGGGCCGTTTCCGCTTCCATCTGGATTTTGTGCCAGGTTGCCGGAAACTGCGCTCCAACTACTTCCTCCATTGGTCGAATACCAGATATCGAGGACGCCGTAGTTGGAGAAGTCCACTAGCACGTCGTTGGAATTTGAGGGATCTATGGCGATGCTGCTGACATACCCGGGCGGGAAAGACGTGGAGGTGATGTTCGTGGATGTCGGGTTTCCCTGTTCGGCGCTGTCCACTCTGAAGACGGAGCCTCCGTCTGTACCGTAGTATAGCACGTGGTCGGGGGTATTGGAGACAGCGAGCGCGCTTATCTGGCCGGTCGTATCTATGTTTGTGAGATCGGTCCAGCCCGTGGAGTCCGGAGAGAAGTCATCCATCGGGATGGCGCGGATATCGTTGTCTCGCCATATTTGTGTCCCTGCGGCGATGTACATCACATTTGAATTTGTCGGATCGAGAACGTAAGGTGTTGTAAACAAGTAGTTGCCTGCGCCTTGAGGTATGAACTGCGTGAAGCTCGTGTCGGACATCCTGAGCTCGAAAATGTTGCCGTTCTGATTTGAAAAGTAGATATAGTTGCCGCTGTCCGCGATCGCCGCAACTCCGCCGTCGCCGCCGAAAGGAAGATTTAACCATGGCGCATCCGCGTTCCAGGTATTATCCAACATATTTCCGTTGTCCTGCATGCCGCCAGCAATCAGCGGAGAATTTGCCGTTGCATGATCGAGCGCGACCGAATAGAACTGGGTTGTCGTGAAGCCATTGTTCAGACTGGTCCATGACACCGATTGCGACGCGATATCCGACGTGCAGCTCAATCCTCCGTCATTGGCTGAATACACCGCACTAGGGTTGGATGGGAGAAAATACAGATCGTGTTCGTCCGGATGTTGATTCGGATAGCTGGAATTGTCGTTGGTAAAGGCGTAACCTCCGATCCAGTCGGACGAATCTAGCTGCGTTGCAAATCCATCCGTGGTCCTGTAGAGGTTCGTGCCTCCGATTATGACGAAGTTCGAATCGACAGGACTGACTTTTATTACCATGTCGTATCCATCCTGAGACGAGTAACCTTCATCGTTACCTATCCAGGTGGGAAGACTAGTCGTCAGGTTTGTCCACTGTGCGGAAGCTGCGTCGTATTTGTAAAGGCTGTGGTAGTCATCGGTGCCGTTGCTCGGATCGCCAGGGTCGCCTGAGCCCGGAGTATTGGCAAGAACATATAATATGTTGGGATTGGACGGCGCGGTCGCGATGACTATCCGCCCAAATGTTGTCGGAAAATTTGAGGGAGTGATATTCGTCCAGTTGATCCCATCAGTGGAATGCCAAATCCCATTGGTGGATCCGT
Source organism: Bacteroidota bacterium (assembly GCA_021796055.1). The sequence continues at coordinate 9,377 of JAJYOS010000118.1, read as the reverse complement.
CACTGCTGAGAGCCGCGTAAACGTCGCCGGCAGAAGTTACCGCAACGTTGGTATATATCGACGTATTTGAGTCGCCGAGTACTGCGGTCCATGTCGAACCGGCGTCGGTCGATCTCCATATGGCCGCGTAGGTTGCCGCGTAAACTACACTTTGTGTGGTATTGGCAGTGTCGACGACGACGTTCCATACAATCTGAAAAGGATTGGTGAACGTGGAAGAGAAAGTCGGGTAGGTCGACGCAATTCTTCCCCACGTTATCCCATCATTGGTGGATTTATATATTCCTCCACCGAGGAAGGTTGTGCCCCCTCCGGTCTGATTGCCTGGCATCGATAGGTTGGATTGATATTCGCCCGTTCCATAGTACCAGGTGTTGGTATCTCCCTTCTTCGTATCCTGTGCGATACATGTTACCGTTTGAATACTGTCGGTGGGTTGTGTGACTTTCACCCAGCTCTTGCCGCCATCGGTAGAGCGCCACATGCCGCCTGTCGTACCGCCTGCCAATATTACGTTGGTGTCGCTCACGTCGACAGCGATTGCGCGCGATCTTCCTCCCTGGTTATAGGGCCCGCGAAGCGTCCATGCGCTTGCCGATAAAGGGCGTTCTCCTTTGAATAGCCCAACTGTCCGGTCTGTCGGCAAAGTTTCAGCGTACTTGCGTTCAAGTACAGAAATGTTAGCAGGAATTTGATTCGTGTACGGGTTCCTCAACCTCATGAACTCCCATTTCTGACGGCTCAATAAATTTTCACCATCCCTCAGATTGGCGGTATGCCGGTTCGAAACTGTGCTCCCCGCGTATGAGAGTTGGCACGACAATAATATCGCCGTCACAACGATACTGTATATTTGTTTCATAAGCATCCGATCTCCTTCTAGTGGATTTTATAATCGTGATTCAGCGTTTCAGCTTTCGGTAACCATAAATCATGTAAAGCTTACTGGCATGCTCGGCATGCAGGTGCGGTGGTGTGAGCTGGACGTCGGCCACGAAAATTGAGCCTACGGAAAGTCCGGGAAGTTGATTTTTCAATGTTGGAAATTCTTCGTTGGAGGTAGGGCTAAGAGTGAACGCAAATCTTGCCTGAAGTGTATCTCCAGCTCCGATTTGATCTGTCCCGGAGCCATGGGCAATGACATTCTTGACAAGAATCCAGGCAACGCAGGGCGCTTTTGAACATGGATCGTTCTCGGATCGTCCGTGAAGAGTCGGGTCAATTCTTACAACTTCTGCCCGCACCCTGCAGTGACCAGGCGGAACTGTTTCGACTTTTTGCGGGAAACTGTTAGACGCGCTGCTACCCGCCGAACAGCCGAAGAACAGGAATATGAAAGAGAGAAGTAGAATGATAGATGATGAACGCCGGAAGATGGAGCGAACTGATATGTTATACTCCGTCGGTATATCGGTCATGGTTAATAGTGTCATTTTAGCTTCCTGTAATCAATGATCGGTTGTATTAAGGCTTGTGGGGATTACTCGCGTTATAGGGAGCGAAGAAATTTCAGCAAAAGCGTGGGTGCGTTTCCGCGCATCTGAGTCTTTTATGAACTTGTCGAGAGCAGGACCGCCATGTCTGGGGCAGCCGATGTTGCAGGCGATATTAGAGTGAAGCTTTCTAGATTTGGGGATATCCACCTCTCAATTTCGCTCCTCGTGTACTTTGACGGATATTTAGTGAGAAGATCAAACACCGGGGAGGATAATCAAGATTGACCATTAGGATTAACCGCTATCGTTTCAGTTCACCCATTGTCGCCGAGTCACCTGAAAAGATGATATTCATAGGTAGGCAGTAAAAAGCGCGCTCTAGATCTCCTCCATTAAAGAATAGAACCAAAGTTTTAGCGCGCAAGTTCCGCTTGTACCATTACCAACCTGCTGGGGTGGCTTAAGTGGCTGCCGCCGTGGACGAGAGAATTACTCCATTTTTTTCTTAGCGGGCCGCGCAACTGGCTTGCGGTTGACGTCGTTCAGTGTCAGGCGGTGCGTATCCATCTTGACATATGACAGCCAGAATGCCGGACTGTTTCAGCTTTGAGATCGTGACTTTGGCCCCTGTATTATCTGGAAAGGGGCGGCATTCAGATCAGAGTATTCCGAAATTTGGTCTTAACATTTTGTTCATCGAATTGGCCCTATCACCTTGCCCCCCTTGTCGAAGGACCGGCAAAAACCCTTCCGCTGGCGAACCTCTGGGTGAATATAGATGACGCTGATGACATTTGCCTGTCCGGCAGATTCATGCGTCGCACCATGGCCTGAAAACGCGGGTCACCGTGGAGCGGCTTGTAGAGGACGTTGTCGTTTATCCACGGGAGAAAACTCATTCGACCTTTGTAGGCCAACTCAAGCCAGCGAAAGGCTGAGTTCTTGTCGCCCAACGCGGCGTAAATATCTGTAAGAAACCAACCATCCCACCCCCCTGTCGGCTCAGGTTTCTCCGCAAGGAACTTCGCTAACGTCTTTCGTGCTTCAGCTTCGTTTCCAGACTTGATCAATGTTGTAACTAAGCACCATCTCCAATAAGGGTCGATCACGGCCAGCTTTCGATGTAGCGCCAAGGCTTCGTCATACATGCCTTTATCGGCATAAACGTATCCGAGGACGGCGAGTCCTTCATTGAAATTGGAATCCAGTTCGAGTGACTTATGGGCTTCTTCTATAGCTTTGTCATGTTTTCCCATCCACCAGTACTGCCAGGCTCGATCCGCGTAGAAGAGGGCGTTGAGTGGGTCAACCCCCTGTGCAGTTTTCATTCTCGCGAGAGCTTCATCGCGTTTACCAATCAAATAGAGGTACCATGAATAGTCCCTTTGGGCTTCACCGAAACTCGGGTTTAGCTCGATGGCTCGCTTCAAATCAATCTCCGCACCTGAATAGTCCCAATCGGAATAGAGTTTCTTCATGCTCCAGGCTGAATACATATCTGCCATCGGTTCCCCGCCAAGTTGTTCCACCTTTTGCGTTGCGGCTCTGGCCTGGTCGAAGGCGTCTGGATGCCTTTCATGCCCGATGATGCTGTAGGCGAGAGCGAGGGCAGCGTACGCTTTTGGATTAGTAGAGTCTAAAGCGACCGCCTGATTAAGATATGCCAAACCCTTCTCATACCCATCTTCCGTCATCTTACTGATGTAGAATTGGCCTTTAAGATAAGCCTCGTATGATTTTGGGTTGACGGCACGAGCGCTCGCAAGGCGGGCGCGTTCCGTGGTTGTGACTGCGGCGCGAACTCTTTCGGTAATCGCACTCGCAATCTCCTCTTGCATTGAAAGCACGTTGCGCAAGTCCCGCTGATAGCTGTCAGCCCACATGTGCTGGTCTGTTGACGCCTGAATCAGTTGAGCGCTTATCCGTACTTCATTTCCTTCTCTTAATACGGATCCCTCTATCACAGCGTCCACGTTTAACTCTCTGGCGATTTGCGGTAGAGGCTTCTTCGTGTCTTTATATTGCATGACGGAAGTACGGGATATGACTTTCAGGGCGCGGACTTTAGCCAGGTTTGTGATCAGCTCGTCTGTCATTCCATCGGCGAAATATTCCTGCTCCGGGTTGCCTGATAAGTTCACTAGTGGAAGAACCGCTATTGAATTAATCCTCTCTCCTGTACCGCCTGGAAGGAACAGCTGTATGGCAACAAGCACTGACAGAATCACGGCGACCGTTCCGTACATATATGCGCGCTTCTTGCGTGGGAGCCTGAATCCAAACAATGGTGGCCGCGCTGTCTCTGACTTGATTTCTGATTTCAGCGACTGCAAATCCGCGATTATCTCTTCAGCCCGCTGGTAGCGTTTATCCGGATTTTTTGCCGTGGCTTTTTCTACGATGCGCTGCAATTGTAACGGGATTCCGGCTTGGAGTGCCGTGAGAGGCTCGGGTTCCGCGTTGAGTATGCCGTATATGATCGCCTGCTCGTAATCGCCAGGGAATGGCAATTTGCCGCTGAGCATCTCATAAATAACCACCCCAAGTGACCAGATGTCGGTCCGCTGATCGACTTCATCGCCACGCGTCTGCTCCGGCGACATGTACGCTGCCGTGCCAACCGTCTTGCCTGTCTTCGTAAGACGAGTCTGGCTGGAAAGCTTGGCAAGGCCGAAATCTAATAGCTTCACCGTTCCATCATTCGTGATGAAGATATTCGCCGGCTTCACGTCCCTATGAATAATCCCGGTGCTGTGCGCTTTCGCCAATCCCTGAGCCGTCTGTAGAGCAATGTCGATTGCCAGATCAACCGGAAGTGGACCGCTCTCCATTCGAGATTTAAGCAACTCACCATCGTAGCATGACATTGCAATGAACAGACGCCCATCTTCGGTCTCGCCAATTTCATGAACGCTGCAAATGTTGTTGTGCTCAAGAGCGGAAGCAGCCTGGGCCTCGTGAACGAATCTCTCTTTTGCTTCCTGATCGCGTGTGAGTTCGAATGCCAGGAATTTGAGGGCAACTGTCCGCTTGAGACTCGTGTCCTCGGCCTTGTAGACGACACCCATGCCGCCTTCACCGAGCTTCTCAAGGATTTTGTAGTGATTTACGGTCGTACCGATCATGATGGACACCTCCGATAAAATATTAACCGGGCTGTCGTCTCGTCAGGCAACAAACTCTGTACAGAATCCGGCGGACGATATTCTGTCGCATTTATTGAACAGAATTCAACATCATGGTTAATATCCGAGTCAGGTGCTTGCTTATCCCGCTCGCCCACGGGGCTTGGTAGGATGGTTGATTTTAATACCACTTGAATAAAATGTCAAGTACGCCACATTGAATCGTCTTCTGGCTTTGCTTCACATCATCAAAAATTCACCGTCTGATGAAAACGGAAATTCGCGGGCGGCGGAAGGTGCCGGAAGAAGCCCCAGGACTTTGGTTCTAGAGACTACTTTAGCTCATCTTCAAAGAACTCCGAGTCGCTCTTAATCTCCTTATTCACCTCCTGTGCCCGAAGCTGTACACGTCTGATCTTTCCTGATATAGTCTTTGGAAGATCCTGTACGAACTCGATTTTGCGAACGCGCTTGAATGGGGCGACCTTCTCCTTCACAAAATTGAAAATACTCTTCGCCGTTTCCTTGGAAGGCTTAAATCCTGGAGCCAGAGTAATGTAAGCTTTTGCGACGAATCCGCGAATGGGATCCGGAGATGGAATGACCGCGGCTTCGGCAACTTCAGGCGATTCTATGAGTACGCTCTCTATTTCGAAAGGGCTTATGCGGTAGTCAGAACTTTTGAAGACGTCGTCTGCCCTTCCCACAAACCAGAAGTATCCTTCGGAATCGCGCGTGGCGACGTCGCCCGTCCTGTAGTAGCCGCCAGACATCACAGTCCTGGTGCGCGCAACATCGTCGGCGTAGTTTATCATCAATCCCATTGGGCGCGGATCAAGCTTTATCGCAACCTCGCCTTCGTCAGACTCAGTCCCATCACCGTCGATAAGCTCGATGCGATACCCCGGCGCAGGTTTCCCCATCGAGCCAAGTTTAACGATAGACCCTGGCATGTTACCTACCTGGAGTGTGGTTTCGGATTGGCCGTAGCCGTCCCTGATCGTGATTCCCCAATCGGAGCGCACCTTCGAGATCACTTCCGGATTCAGCGGTTCACCTGCGCTTACAAGCTCACGTATCGCCGCTGGTTTCGGCTTAATGTCATGAAGGATGAGCATTCTCCAAACCGTCGGGGGAGCGCAGAGCGTGTTTACTTCGTACTTTTTCAATATATCCAGAAGCGCCCCAGGCACGAATCGGGAGTACCTGTACACGAATATTCCCGCGCCCGCGTTCCACGGCGCGAAGAAGGAACTCCACGCGTGCTTCGCCCATCCTGGAGAACTAATGTTCAGATGCAAATCGCCTTCTCGCAAACCAATCCAATACATGGTTGATAAATGTCCGATCGGATAGGATCCGTTTGTGTGCAAAACCATCTTTGGCTGTGCAGTCGTCCCGGAGGTGAAATACAGGAATAGCGAATCGGTCACCTTGGTGTGAACGTCCGGCCTGAAGGCGGCAAGCGAGCTGTACGCTTCTTCGTAAGAGAACCAGCCTGTCTTTATCCCTCCCACGAGAACTTTTACGAAATCCCCCTCGACTCCGTCGAATTTGTCAGCGACTTCGGGGACCGTGATTAGAAGCTTTACCTTCCCTCTTCTTATTCGGTCCTCGACATCTTTCTTCGTGAGAAGCAGTGACGAAGGTATCAGCACCGCGCCGATCTTAATCGCGGCGAGCATAACCTCCCAGAGCTCAGGCTGGTTATCGAGCATAAGCAAAATTCTGCTACCGCGGGTAATCCCCTGTCGTTTTAGATAATTAGCCACCCTGCTCGACCTTTCGGAGAGTTCCGCGAACGAGTATTTCCATTCGACTCCTTTTTCGTCCACTATCCAAAGCGCGGTTCTGTGATTCTCTTCAGAATAAGTATCGAAGTAGTCGGTCGCCCAATTGAAATCTTCGATGTCAGGCCATTTGAAACCATAATACGCGGATTCGTAATCTTCCCGCCTGCTCAGGAGGAAATCGCGCGCCTTCAAGAACTTTTCAAGCTCAGCCTTCATTAGGGTATCTCCTTGGTTTTATTTATCTCCATAAACCACTCTTCTTCGTGGAAGAGATTAGTTTTATTGCTGTAGCCTGTATTTGTTCCAGTACCGAATCAATCCCGGCGCGTTCATCCAGAAGGGATCGGCGTTCTTGTATTCTTCTATCAAGTCCGGATTTGTTCCGGACTGCTTCAGGTCGGCTAATATATACGATTCGAACTCTGAGGATATTGCCGAATCGCCCTTATTTTCGCGGAGCTTTTCCCCTATCCAATCCGTCCACCTGAGGAGCCTATCTTGCAGCTCTCCCAGATATCTTTCAACATCGGTCGATCTCCCAAAGTGGGTCGGATAAATCGCGGCCGGTCGCGCCTTCCTAATCTTCTCGATCGATTCGAGCCAGACTTCGACATTGATATCGGGTGCTGGCGTCGGAGGCAGCACCGGACCTCCTTTTATTCGGACACCCCCGACATCGCCTGTGAATATGCTTCCTTCGATTAAGTAGGAATTGTGGTGCGAAGCATGTCCCTGAGTATCGAGTACCCTTATCTTTGTGTTGCCAACTTCAATCTCCTCCCCGTCCTGAGTCGGGTGCAGTCGGGCTTCCGGTATTGCCTTCATGGTTCCCCATAATTCATCCATCCGATTCATGTAAATCTTTCCGGCGGACGCGAGAAGCTTTGCGGGATCCGCCAGATGACGGGCGCCATTTTGATGAACGAATACAGTCGCGCCCATTTCCCCAAAATGCCACGCGGCCCCCGCATGATCGAGGTGCACGTGAGTAACGAGCACCTTTCGTATATTTCGAGGGTCAAAGCCCAGATCGTGTATTCCTGAGAGCAGATTGTTGAATACGGAATCAGGACCGCTCTCTATGAGCGCTAACTCGGAGTCGCTTTCTACCAGATAAGCGGCTATCGTTTGCGGAGTGAAAAACTTAAGGTCGATCGTGTGAATATTCATATGCATCCCAGCTTTTGGTTCAGAGCCCTGCGCCCGTTCTGTTGATCGAAGATTTTAGGCGAATCGAATTTAGGGGCACGAGATCAGTGAGTCAACAAAGCGCCCAAACCTCAATTTGAAAGGACGAGTGGATTTCAGCAAAGTTAACTATTTGGCAATCTGTCGCGGAACTAACGATGGACTATTCCAGATCTCAAATATTTCGACTTGAAATGCAGTGCGCGAGAAATGCATCAAACTTAGGTCAGTATCTCGTTCTTCTTGATCACAACTATCCCGCTTTCCGTGACCGTGAATTTCTTGGCGTCATTTACCAGGTCAAAGCCGATTTCGTACCCTTCCGGTACGATGACGTTCTTGTCAATGATGGCCCTGCGTATCTTGGCGTGTCTTCCAATGTTGCAGTTGTCCATGATGATTGAATCGGTCACGTAAGAAAAGCTGTTCACCCGGACATTGGGTCCAAGTAACGAGCGCTCAACGAGGCCGCCGGAGACGACGGTCCCGTCGCAGATCAATGAGTTGAGTGTGCGGCCTACTCTTTCCCCTTCGTGCGAGACAGTCTTTGCCGGAGGCGCTTGATACTGGTAGGCGCGCATCGGCCATGATTTATCGTAGAAATTGAAATCGGGTGTGACTGAGATGAGATTCATGCTCGCCTCGTAATAGCTGTCGATAGTCCCGATATCCTTCCAGTACGGTTCGGCCTTCCTGTTTTCATCCTGGAACGAATAAGCCCGCGCGTTCATCTTCGACTCAACCATGTACGGAAGGATATTCTTTCCGAAATCATCGCTTCTTATCTTCTTGCCTTCCATTTCGGCGAAAATCTCAACGAGGCGCTTCGCGTTGAAGACGTAGATCCCCATGTTCACGAAACAGCGGCCCGGTCTCCCAGGTATCTCGGGCGGGTCGGCGGGTTTCTCAAGAAAGGAGGTGATCCTGTAGTTGTCGTCGACATGTACGATGCCGAACCTGCTCGCTTCATCCTTTGGGACCTCGATGCATGCCATCGACATATCAGCGTCGTTTTCTATGTGATACTGTAACATCTTCAGATAATCCATCTTGTAGATATGGTCTCCGCTCAGAACCAGGACCCAGTTGACGTCTTTTGCCGGTGAAAACAGATTCTGATTTTGGTAAAGAGCGTTGGCGGTGCCTAGATACCAATCATTGTTGATCTTTCTCTGAGGGGGAATTGAAAAAATGAACTCTCCCAGCTGCGGATTGAATATGCTCCATGCCTCGAGGAGGTGTTGGTTGAGTGAGTCTGATTTGTACTGAGTAAGGACGTAAATCTTCCTGAGTCCCGAATTAAGACAATTGGAAAGAGCAAAATCTATAATTCGATATTTGCCGCCGAACGGCACCGCGGGTTTGCTTCTAAAAGCGGTAAGAGGATAGAGCCGTTCTCCCTGTCCGCCGGCGAGTAACATCGTGATGGTCTGTCTCAAAATTGATGAACCTGGAAAAGTCATATGTCCTCCGGAAATTGTTCTGCTTTGATGTCAAAACTGCGCTCATGCGATGTGGATAAGGTCGGTCAGCCATGTTGTAGATGACAGGTACTGTGTGCCATGATTGTCTATTCATTTGAGTGAGGCTTCGTGCGCTCCTCCTCAGTATTTTCAAAAGGTTAAACAACCACAGTGTCAATTGCAACTGGACATTGAATCCGTGGCTTTGTCTCCATGGTTTCTCATGCCGTCACGTCGCGGCAAAGGGGTATGGTAGAAGTTTCAATGGGCTTTTGAGAATGGCCGTCACGTTTTGTTGAAGTAACCTGGTGGCCTTTGCGGCTATGGCGACCGGCGGGCGAGTTCTTAGCGGATGTGGTTATGAAAGGCAGG
>JAJYOS010000117.1 GCA_021796055.1 Bacteroidota bacterium | reverse complement strand
TTAAGCTCCCTGACTGTGAGCTCGCTACAAATGTGCAATTACGGTGCCGACAGACGTCGTGGTAGCTTGTAATTTACTTAACAAAAACGCAAAACGGGGATCACCGCGGGTGTCGGAAAATCCCTCAAAGTATCGGGTTCTGGAACAAATTACCCCAAGACGGGCAATATTAGACAGAAGGAAGCTGTGTCGGCTTTCGCCACACAAAGAAGCGGTATGTTCTGGTATCACATCCCGCCGTCTGCATTTCGAAAACTATCCCGCTCAGTACAAGAACATCGGCTTGTCAAGCAGGTGAGCGACTTTCGGCTTGTACTCCTGAGCATCGTATAACTCATCGACATCGACACGCTTCACGCCGCTCGCAATGCTGTCGATCGGAATGTGTGTGTACTTTCCTTCCTTCAGCCCAACCATCCGGCCGTATTGTTTCTTTATGATGAGATCGGTTGCAAGGTTCGCGTAGCTGATCGCGACCATTCTGTCGAGTGCATCCGGCTCACCGCTCCTCATTAGGTATGCAACCTGTTGATAGATGATCTCCGAGCCGGTTATCTGCTTCAAAGCATCGCCGGTGATCTGGCCGATTCCGCCGAGTTTCTTGTGACCGTAAGCGTCAGCCTGACCGTACTCGACGATTTTTCCGCCCGTCATCTGTGCGCCCTCCGAAATTGTCATGATGGCATAGTCGCTCGGGTTGCGCCTCTTGTCTTCAAGCAGGAGTTTTGCCAGTTTCTCCGGATCGAACGGCACCTCCGATATTATCGCGCGGTCCACTCCGGCAAGGTACGCAGATATGAGAGACGTTTCTCCGGAGTTTCTCCCGAACAATTCGACGACTGCAATCCGCTCGTGAGATCCGGCCGGAGTTCGCAGCGCCGTGATGAAGTTTACGCTCCTCGTAACTGCCGTGGAGAATCCGATACAGTAGTCGGTTCCGAACACATCGTTGTCCATCGTTTTCGGCACTGCGACTACGGGGAACCCTTCTTTGTGAAGGCGGACCGCGTAACTCAGAGTGTCGTCGCCTCCGATAGGAAGCATGGCGTCGATCTTCAAATGCTCAAGCACTTTCAGGACATGAGGCGTGAAGTCGAGCGGCGGATCGTCTTTTTTCGGAGGATGCTTCGCATCCAGCAGGAAATCCGGGACATCCTTCGGTTTCACCTTCGACGGATTGGTTCTCGACGTATGAAGGAACGTACCGCCGGACCTGTCCACCGTCCGTGTATTCTGTTTATTCAGCAGTGTGACCCACTGCTGGTCCCCGTCCTTCGAGTCCATATTGTAATACAGCAGCCCGCCCCAGCCGCGTTTAATGCCGATGACTTCGATGCCGGCATCCTGTGCCCGGTAGACGGCCGCTTTAATGCACGGGTTTAATCCAGGTACGTCGCCACCGCCCGTCAAAATTCCGATTCGCATACATTTACTCCTTTGATTGAAATTGAGTTCGTGACGAATTTATCATGTAAGGGATGAACATTTGAAAACGTCCCGGGACCTACCGGCGAATATTGAGGATCACGTTTCGCTCATACTCCGAATGAAACAGCGGCGAAGAAATAAGAAAATCCGCGGATGCTTTGTTCGAAGCGACGGGAATATTCCAGACAACGGCGATGCGAAGAAGCGCTTTCACATCCGGATCGTGAGGCTGCGGTTCAAGCGGATCCCAGAAGAAGATCAGGACGTCGATTTTGCCCTCCGCTATCTTCGCGCCCAGCTGCTGGTCGCCTCCGACCGGACCGCTCATCATCTTTTTTATTTTCACTCCCAGCGCTTCCGACAACAGCTTGCCTGTGGTGCCGGTCGCAAAGAGTTCGTGGCTTTTCAGCGTGCCGGCGTTGAACTTAGCCCACTGCAGCAGCTCCTCTTTCTTGTTGTCGTGTGCGACCAGGGCAACTCTCTTCCTCGGGTTCATCCTGACACGTAGATTTTCCATTGAATGCTCCTGCTGTTTGTGGAGTTGCGGGCGCCGGTCATGTTCGGGACTTCCGGATGGCCGCCGATTGAAGTTAAAAACGATCGGTTCGCAATGCCAGAATTTGTCCCGGAAGATAGCCGGAAGATTAACTTTTCAAGTTGCGGCGGTGAAAAAACCGCCGCAATCCTGACACTGAAGAGTTCCTTCGTCGACCCCGAACTGATCAGTCTAAGCTTTGAAGCCTTCGGTCAGCTCGCGTTTTTCGGAATTTGAGTAGACCTTGAAAGAGTTCACCGGCATTGTCGGGTCGGTTTCGAGTCTGATGATCGCCTTGTTCTTCCACATAAGGCTCGACAGATGGCTCGGTTTTCCTTCTTTAAGATAGAAGGCAACATAGGGGTGGACCGTGAGTTTGAAGAATCTCCCGCCGTGTCCCTCGGTCCTGAACCTTCCAAACCAGCCGGTTATATCGGTGAGGACGGTGGCCCTGCTCTGGACAATGCCGGTTCCCGCGCAAACCGGGCAAGTTTCGCTGAAAGACTGCATTATGCTCTGCCTTATCCGCTGGCGGGTGATCTGCACCAGGCCGAATTCGGTCATCGGAAGGACCGTTGACTTTGCCCTGTCTCTTCTGAATTCTTTCCGGAGTTCCTCATATACTTTGCGCTTGTTCCGCTCGTCGTCAAGATCTATGAAGTCGATGACGATGATTCCACCGATGTCCCGCAGTCGAAGTTGTCGGACAACTTCACGCGAGGCTTCCATGTTAGTGCGCAGCGAGTTCTGCTCCTGTTCCCTGCTTGCGGCATAGCGGCCGCTGTTGACATCGATCACGGTCATTGCCTCGGTCGCGTCTATGACGATATACCCGCCGGTTTTCAGCGGAACTCGTCTGCCGAGCGATTCCTGCATATCTTTTGCGACACCGAACACGTCGAAGATCGGCTGCCTTCCGCGATAGAACTCGATCTTGTCGACAAGATTCGGCGAGAACCACTTCACGTAAGTCGTAATTTCCTTGTAGAGCCGTCTCGAATCCACGACGACCCGCTGCACTTCGTTGTTGAAGAGATCACGGATCACGCTTGAGACGGTGGACAAATCTTTATAAAGGAGGATCGGGGGTTGTTCTGTCTTCAGGCTTTTCTCGATTTCCCGCCAGGTCTTGATTAGCTGACCGAGGTCGTTCTTCAAGAGTTCTTCTTCTTTGCCTTCAGCGACAGTCCTGATGATCACACCGAACCCTTCGGGGAGCATACTCCTGATAATTCTTCTCAGCCTCTTCTTCTCACGGAAATTGTAGAGTTTTTTGGAAACGCCGATGCGGCCGTCGAACGGGAGAAGAACCAGGTATCTTCCCGGAAGCGATACCTTGCTGGTGACACGCACACCCTTCTTGCCGACGGGCTCCTTGGTCACCTGGACTATTATGCTCTGGCCGCGGTCGAGCTTGACTTCTCTTTGAGGCGGGCGGAAGCTTCTTTGCTGGACGGGTTGAGGACGCTGGGGTGGTTGCGGGTGCGCGGGGTGTTCTGCCGGTGAAGCGACGGTCACCTTTTCGTCGTCATCGTCGTCATCGTCGTCCATTTCGGATTCATCTTCGCCGATCAGCGAAGAATACTCGTCTATATTGGGGTCGACGTCGGAGAAATGGAGAAAGGCGTCCTGCTTGTGCCCGATGTCGATGAATGCCGCCCGGATGCCCGGCATAACTCTTGCAATTCTCCCCAAATAGATGTCGCCGACCATCCGCTCTTTACCGGGAGTGTCGACAAAGATCTCTGCGAGCTTGCCGTCCTCGGTAATTGCGATTCGTACCTGGTCGGCAGTCTCATTGATTACGATCTCCTTCTTCATAGATACCTGCTCTGTTCTTTTTGAGCGGAGATCGGCTTAGACTGTCATCCAGATACTCGATCCGTGACCCTGCGATGTGATTCCCCAAAACTCTTCTGGAGTGTATGTGACGATGGTAAAAAGAAACCGCGCCGCTGTGAGGCACGTCTGTCATCTTCGTATCACAACCCGGAGATCCTCCGGACACTGCAAAGATCGCGACCGCCTGAAGCGATCCTTTCGAGGTGAGAAATGAATTGGAATTCCTGCCGCTACATGGAACGGCCTCTCTCCCCGAATGATAGAAAACACTCTCATGAACACACTGGAGATAGTCTGAAACGACTCCGCAAATAGTGTTTAGAAATGATTTGACGGATGAAGGGATTATCCCTTCCCCAAATGCTAAAACCGAAGAAACCGATAACGACACTGCCCGGAAGCCGGCCATGGATGCGATACCTGACCTCTCAAAATCCGATTTCCAGCCTGCCATGCTATGTCGTTTTAACACCGATATACCGATTGTTGAACTTCAAAATTTTTAAAGAGCCCCCGATGCCGCATCCGTTTAACTGCGACACATCGGGCGGTTCTATCGAGCCGTGAAAAAAAAGAGAGGCCAAGCTTACTGTGTCACACGGTCAGTACGCTTACCGTTGCTTCCTTCCGGACCTGGCGGGGTTCGGCAACCTTCCGTTGCACAGGACTTGACCTCAAAAACTCATTCCATTGCTTTCATTGAACTAAAACTCTCCTGTGGAGCAGAGGGGAGTCGAACCCCCGACCTCCAGAGTGCGATTCTGGCGCTCTCCCAACTGAGCTACTGCCCCTCGTCTTCCTCCCTCTTTCCTGATGTAATGCCGAAAGAGGCCGGAACACGAAGTTTTCAGCGATTTTCATTAACAATTTAACACTGCGGCTATAGGAGTGCAAATGATTAAAAATCCCGGAGAATCAAGATTGTGCCGTCTATTCGCCGAGCCGTTTTCCGGCCACGAGGTAGTTTCTGACGTAATCTTTTACCGCATCCTCGATGCTCGTCATGCGGCCCGCATATCCCGCCTTCCTGATCCTGGATATATCCGCGCATGTGTAATACTGGTACTTGTCGCGGATCGTTGCCGGCATATCCACATAGTCGATTTCCTGAGGTTTCCCGGTCGCGGCAAAGATCGCCGCCGCAAGCCGGTTCCAGGTATTTGCGGTGCCGCTCCCGATATTGAAGAGCCCGCCTATGGTTTTCTTTTCCAGAAAGAAGAGCGTCATATCTACCGCGTCTTTGACGTAAATGAAATCGCGGACCTGCTCTCCGTCTTTATAATCGTTTCTGTAGGACTTAAAGAGCCGCATCTTCCCTGTGGACTGAATTTGCTCGAAGGCTTTCAGCACGACCGAGCTCATGTCTCCTTTGTGATATTCGTTCGGGCCGTAGACATTGAAATATTTCAATCCGACTATTCTATCGAGTAGCCCGCGCCTCATGGCCCATTGGTCAAAAAGCTGCTTTGAATATCCGTACATGTTTAGCGGCCTGAGCGAGTCGACCTTGCTTTCGCCGTCCTCAAAACCGTTACTGCCGTCGCCGTAAGTGGCCGCGCTGGATGCATAGATGAAGCGGGCGCCTTCATTGACTGCGACGATTGCAAGTTGCCTGGTGTACTCAAAGTTGTTTCGTACCAGGTATGTCGCATCTGTCTCGGTCGTCGACGAACATGCCCCCATATGTATGATGGCCTCGATCGGCTCCCTGTCAGATCTCATCCGGGCAGCAAGCCTCTGGTTCACCACGAGACTCAGGAATTCATCTTTCTCCATATAATCGTGATACCTGAGCGGCACAAGGTTTTTCCACTTCTCGTCCGTTCCAAGATTATCGACTATGAGAACATCTTCTTTTCCGAGCTGGTTCAGCTTCCAGACGATCGCACTGCCGATGAATCCCGCCCCTCCAGTCACAATTATCATAAAATTCCTTCTTCTATTCCATGCAGTTTGAGAACAATTGCAAAGTGTGCAGGGCACACAGGGCGACGCGGACAACTTCCGAAATTTCCGTCACGCGCTTTGTGCTCTGCTCTCAGCGCCTATTCACACTTTACAAAATACTTTCCGGGGAGCTGTTTGACAATACCCTTCAGTTCGAGACTAAGCAACTGGACAAGAAGGTCGGATATCGCAATTCCGCATCTTTCCCCGAGTGCATCTATGTGTTCAGGTTCTTCCGTGAGCAATTCGAACACCTTCTGTTCGAAAATGGTCAACTGTATTTTTGGTGGCGGCGGTGTTTGCCGCTTCAGAATCGGTTTCAACCTGTACTTGAGTTCTTCAAGGACGTCGGTAATGTCTTCAACGAGTTTCGCCCGTCCTTCCCTGATCAGCTTGTTGGTCCCGCGGCTTTTCTTCTCGAAGACGGATCCCGGTACAGCAAAGACCTCCCTGTTCTGATCGAGGGCCGACCCCGCGGTAATCATCGCGCCGCCATTGATATCAGTCTCAATCAAAATCGTGCCCAGTGAAATTCCGCTGATTATCCTGTTGCGGCGCGGGAAATTGACGGCATCAGGTTTTGAACCCATATAGTACTCCGAGATAATGGCACCTCCCATGAGAATCTGGTCAGCCAGCCTTCTGTTCTCGCTCGGGTAAATTACATCAACGCCGCTTCCGAGTACGGCTACCGTCCTGCCGCCCGATCTGACGGTCGTCATGTGGGCCAGCGTATCGATCCCCCGCGCCAGTCCCGACACAACGATGATTCCTTGTTCAGAAAGCTCGGCTGCAAACTTCTCGGCCACATGCTTGCCGTATGTTGTCGGATTCCGCGTGCCGACGATCGCAACAGAGTATTTGTCGGAAGGCGAAAGCTTGCCCCGCACGAAGAGCATCACCGGCGGGTCGTAAATCTTCTTGAGATTCTCCGGAAAGTCACTGTCCCAGAACGTGACCAGGTTTGCATCCCATTTATTGAGTCTTGATAGCTGAACCTGCACCTCTTTTTCGAAATCACCACGTGAGAGTATTCTTCTTGCCAGGCCCCGGTCGATGCCTTCCACCGAAACGAGTTGTTTTTCCCCCGCAGCCAGAACAGATTCGGGATCACCGAAATGATTGACGAGTGCACGGAGTCGCGCGGCGCCGACCCCCTGAACCATCGAGAGGCTCAGTAGCGTACGAACGTCCATCGTACTCAAATCGGATGCCTTCCATGTATCAGGGCTGCACTGGGCAGCCGGAGTCTGGTCCCGGATCGCCTTTCAGTCGTTTCCACGGGCAGGAATGAAGACGGTAAATTTTGTTCCTTTTCCGAGAACCGACTCGACGAAAACCTTTCCACCATGAGCCTCCGTTACCCGCTTCACGATTGTCAATCCGAGGCCCGTCCCCTTCTGCGTCGACCCCTTGGCACTCTTGGCCTGGCGGTACCTGTCGAATATTAAAGGTAACTCATCGTCAGATATCCCTACACCTGTGTCTGACACCTCGAGCGCAACATAAAGGCCCTTCAATCCCGGAATATCATCTGCAAATGAATTCTTATAGGTTCTAATTTTGACTTCCCCGTTCTTCGGCGTAAACTTGAGTGCGTTGCCCACAAGATTAGTGACAACCTGGTCGATCTTTCCGCCGTCGCATTCACAGATAGGGAGGCTCTCATCCCTTTCGATTTTCAATGTGACACCCTTTTCACGCGCGAGTACCTTGAGGCGTGCGGCGGCATCTGCAACAAGGGAGTTTAAATCGTTCGGCTGCTTGTTGAGCTGGAGTCTGCCGGCTTCAAGTTTTGCAACATCGAGGATGTCATTTATCAGGCCGAGCATCTTCTGGGACGTCTCCAGCGCCGAATTCAGGAATTCCTTCATCTCTGCGGGGTTCTGGTCGAATTCCCCGGCCGCTCCGAGCTCGAGCACTCCGATGATAACGGACAACGGGCTACGCAGATCGTGTACCAGCATCGATTGGAAATCCGACTTAAGCTGCTCTATCTCATGCTCCGCCTTTACCACGCGGAGTATGGAGCGTACCCTGGCGATGAGCTCATCCTGATCGATCGGTTTCGTGAGGTATTCGTCTGCGCCGAGTGAAAAGCCCTCCTCGATACTCTTCGCGTCCTTCGAATTCGCCGTCAGGATTATGACGGGAATGTCCTTGGTAATTTCATTTCCCCTCAGATGTTTCAGCGTTTCAAACCCGTTCATCTCCGGCATGGCAACGTCGAGGATGACGAGGTCGGGGTGTTCGGATGCGCTCTTCGCCAGACATTCCTTCCCGCTTGATGCGTTAACGACATCGAACCCCTGCCGTTTAAGCAATCTGTCCAGCAGAACCAGGTTATCCGGTGCATCGTCCACAGCCAGGATTCTCAAGTGTTCATCCATACGTCACAATCGGTTTTTAATGGTTACTTCACAGATCTAAGTCGGTTTCAGGACTGTAGTTTTTTTCTGTGAATGAATTTATGGACTTCCCGAAGGATGATTTCCCTCGTCAAGCCTTCTTTCTGTACAATGTTTTTTATTTTCGAGTTCAGGATCGCCCTCTCCTTATCGGTCACTTCCTTCGCCGTGAGGACTACTATCGGCACTCTCTTCAGTCTCTCATCTTCATACATTTTCTCAACCACACCGAAGCCGTCCATTTCCGGCATCAGAAGGTCGAGGAACACCAGCGCGGGGATATTGGTCCGCAGAAATTCGATTGCTTCGATGCCGTTGCGCGCCGTCGATATAGTGAACTTGCTTCTCTCCAGAAGGTTGCGGAGGAAGTTCGTGAAATCTTCATTGTCATCGACGACAAGTATCTCACCTCCGGCCGTGCCTGTGTAATTACGGACAACCGATATGATCTTGTCCGCCGCGACCGGCTTGACGATGTATGATTCGGCTCCGAGCGAGAGTGCAAGCGCTTTGTTATCGACCACGGAGTGAATGACAACCGGTATATCCTTCAATTCGGGATCGGCCTTGAGCTCCTGAAGCACCTGCCATCCGTCTTTATTCGGCATCATTATATCCAGGGTGATCAAGACGGGCTTATGCTGCTTCACACTTGCCAGTGCCGACAGTGAATCGCTGATGCCTACAAACTCAAAACCTTCCGCCTCCAGGTGACTTTTCAGCAGCAGCAAAACTTCCGGATCGTCGTCGATACAGACGACAAGATTGTTTGCTTCCGCCGAAACGATCGGAGTCGGAGGGACTTCCTTGTTCCCAGGTGCTTTCTGTTTTTCCGGCTGGCGGTAGACAGTCGGGAGGGTCAGGGTAAACGTGGAGCCTTTGCCTACCTCGCTCCGGAGAGTCAGGTCTCCCCCGAGCATTCGCGCAAGCTTCCTTGAGATAGCGAGGCCAAGGCCGGTACCGCCATGCTTCCTGGTGTTGGAACCGTCGACCTGTCTGAATTCTTCGAATACAACTTCGAGGTAATCGGCCGGAATTCCGGAGCCGGTATCTTCGACGGCGAGTGAAATAAAATTACCCTCCATTAGCTTGACGATAATCTTTATATGCCCTTCGTCCGTGAATTTGGCGGCGTTGCTGAGCAGATTCAGGACTACCTGCTTTATCCTGGCGGGATCGGAGTATAGAGCCGGGAGACCTTCGTCGATCTCTCCGATGAGTTCTACCGGCTTGTCGCCGAGAAGAGGAATGACCGTCGCAATGGCGTCGTTGACCACGGTTTCGATGTCGAATTCCTCCGGAGAAACCGTGATCCGACCCGCTTCTATTTTCGAGAGATCAAGTATATCGTTAATGAGGGTGAGCAGATTCCTCGCATTTCGGAGGACTATTTCGAGCCCCTCTTTTTGCTCTCCCGATGGCGGCTGGAGATCGTCGGTCAGGACCAGGTTGGTGAAGCCTATGATGGAATTAAGCGGCGTGCGAAGCTCGTGGCTCATGTTCGCGAGGAACTGGCTTTTCAGTCTGCTCGCCTCCTCGAGTTGTTGGTTGGCCTGAACAAGCTGCGCGTTCGCCTCCTCGACCCAGATCTTCGACATCCTGAGCTGCTCGTTGGAATCTTCGAGCTCATTCGATTTTTCGACGATGTCTGAATAGAGAAACGCGTTTTCAACCGCTCCGCCGAGAACACGGGATATCATCATGAAAAACTCGGTGTCGGATACCGTCAATTCCATTTTTTCTTTCGAGGCCGCAAGGAGAACGCCGTGAATCTTTCGTGTGCCGAGAATAGGAACAATCACCGCCGATGACGTCGTTTCACGTTTGAGCGCATCGAACAGCTCGTGTGGCTCGGCCTTGTTGGTGAATTCCCGGACCACCTGCGGTACACCGAGTTTCATCGCCCCAAACAGCAAGTCGTCGGCCAGCGGAATCGACTTAATATCTTCATTCTTCGTGAAGGCAGAACCGAAACCCATCGAGGAGGCAAGGTTAAGGTTACCGGTAGCTTCGTTAAGTATGTAAACGGCCGCGGCGGCTATCTCCTCGAATTCAAGCAGCCTTGTCAGGCTCTTGTTAAGGATTTCGAATACATCAAGTGCATCTTTGACGGCCAGAGCCATCCTGTTAATAACCGAAAGTCTTCTGTTCTGTTTCTTGATAGCGAGTTCGTTTCTCTTCTGGTCGGTTATATCGCTGAAGATCACGACAGCCCCGTTGACTTCATGACCCCTGTCGATGAGAGGCGAAGCGCTCACCGAGAGGATCCGTTCCAGGCCGTTGCGCTTTATAAGAAGCTCGCTGTTCCGGATGTCTTTCCCTTGGAGCGCCGCGAGGCGTACGGGGTTTTGATCTTCCTGAAGATGAGTACCGTCCAGATTGTGCATGCCGAGTCTCTCCGCGAAGTCGGAGAATCCCACTTCCGGGATTTGCCCGATGCCGAACGTTCTCTTGCCTCCCTCGTTCATCAGGACTATTCTGCCGATCTTGTCGACAAGAGCGATACCCTCCGCGGCGCTGGCAAAAATCTTTTCAAGCTGGTCGGCCTGTTCGGCGACTTTGCCGCCCAGTCTCAGTCTCTGGATGCCGGCAGCCAGCTCTATCGCTGCGGCCTCAGCCAGGTCAGCCTCATACTTGATGTTCCCCGGTGCGGCGACCGATACATACTGCAGTACCCCGACGAGCTCTCCGGAGCTGACGAGCGGAAGGCTGATCAGTCCTTTGGACTCCCGGAAGAAGGGCTCTCCCTCGAATTCCGAGTATTCCGTCTCCCCCAATAACCGGGTGTAAACCATCTTGCACAGCCTGGCCGCACGGATCGCGTTAGTTTCCGGATCCGATTCGAGTCTCTGTAGAACTGGAATGTCCGGATTATTCGTCTGGGCGTTCCGCTGCGCAAGGAGCTCGAGGGTCATACCGTTCTCGTCATAGAAATAGAGTGCGGCCAGCGGAGCGCCGAGCAGTTCTGTTAGAAGAGCGACTGCAGAGTCTGCAAGCTCGGAAACCGTTCTGCTCGTGAAAGCCAGCTGTGCCACGCGATACGCTGTTTCCTTTCTCTTCTCCTCCCACTTTTTGTCAGTGATGTCTTCACAAATTCCAACGAGTGCAATAATGGAGCCGTTGGAGGCTCTGAT
>JAJYOS010000116.1 GCA_021796055.1 Bacteroidota bacterium | reverse complement strand
TGCGCAATAATCTCCCTTTCAATCAATGCATTGCGTGGAAGCGCTGATACCTCAACGGTTGTGCGGGCTGGTGGATTTTCCTTGAAATATTCGGCATAGATCTTATTAAATTCAGAAAAATCACTCATGTTCTTCAAGTAAATCGTGGACTTTATAACGTTGGAGAGAGTACACCCTCCGGCTTCCAGAACTGCGGCTATGTTCTTCAAGACCTGGTGAGTCTGATTCGCCAATCCGTCCACCATCTCACCAGTTTCAAGACTCAGGCCGATTTGCCCTGAAAGGAAAAGCAATCCGTCCATATCAATACCCTGTGAGTACGGCCCTATCGGTTGCGGTGCACTTTTTGTCCTCAGAATCCCCATATGTAGTGTCATTCACTCCTTTCGATCGCCCAGGATCATCTCGATAATCCTCTCAAGATCATCGTCGGTGTAAAACTCAATTCTTACTTCGCCCGTATGCTTATCACTATAAGCGATCTTCACCTTGGTTGCCAAGTGTCTGCGAAGCTTGTCAGTTAAGTCGAGTATGGTAGTATCTTCTTCTAATGAAGTGGAGCTTCCATCCTTAAGAGAATGCGAATCGGATGAGCGGTTGCTCTTTCCGAGCAATCGCCTGACCTCCCTTTCAACCTGCCGGACGTTGAGATTATTCTGAACGACTCTCTTGAACAACAGAAGCATTTCCTCCTGATTATTGATTCCAAGGAGGGCTCTCGCGTGTCCCGCCGAAATCGCGCCGGAAATCAGCCCCTTCTGTATCTCGGCTGGAAGCTTAAGAAGCCTCAGGGAGTTCGTAACCGTCGCGCGATCCTTCCCCACTCTGCCGGCAACTTGTTCCTGTGTAAGAGAACACTCGTCGATCAGTCTCTGATACCCTGTCGCTACCTCAATCGCATTCAAGTCCTCACGCTGTAAGTTCTCGGTTAACGCCAACTCCAGCATCTTCGTGTCAGAATTGATGTCAATAACATAGGAAGGTATTTCAGCCAACCCGAGCTCCGTGACCGCTCTGAGACGCCGTTCACCCGAAATGAGCTCGAACATTCCGTTCTCGACGTGGCGGACTGTGATAGGCTGGATAAGTCCGTTTTCCCGTATCGAGTTTTTCAACTCCTCAAGGCCTTCCCGGGGGAACTCCTTCCTGGGCTGAAACTCATTTGCCCTGATCTTTCGAACCGCTATTTTGGAAATTGAACTTGCTTCGGGCTGAGTTGGACTTTCCGGGGAACCACTGACAGGGAAAGTATCTCGTTTAATCAGGGCATCTAACCCTCTGCCAAGCCGAATGTTAGATTTCACGTTTTAGGTCTCTCCCCATCTTCTATCTGGCCGTCAGAAACCGGCTTCTTCTCCTCAAGATGCTTCTGCACCGGAACGGGTACGTTGCGGTCCAGGAATTCTCTGGTGAGCTCCATATAGTGTTTCGCCCCGAGGGAACCGGCATCATAAAGTATAATTGGCTTGCCGAAACTCTGCGCTTCGCTTAGCCGAACGTTCCTCGCAATTACAGTGTGAAATACCCTGTCCTCAAAATAACGCCGTACCTCCCCGACAACTTGGTTGGAGAGTTTTAGACGCGAATCAAACATTGTCAGGAGGACACCCTCAAGCTCCAGGCCAGGGTTGAGGTTACGCTTTACAATTGAGATTGTGTTTAGGAGCTGTCCGAGTCCCTCAAGAGCGAAATATTCGGTTTGAACAGGAACAAGAACGCTATCGGCCGCTACGAGAGCATTCACTGTAAGCAGGCCAAGCGAGGGAGGGCAGTCTATGAAGACAAATTCAAAATTTTCCTTTACCCGCGTGAGCGCATTTCTTAGAAGCGACTCCCGATTTTCAGTCTCAACCAGCTCGACCTCGGCTCCTACTAAATCAATATCTGACGGCATGAGTTTCAGGAAAGAAAGAGCTGTATCCTTCACTGCGCCGTCAGCTTCCGAAGAGCCTATCAAGATATCGTATGTGCTTGAGTGGGGCTGCTCCCTGTCGAATCCAAGGGCGCTTGTCGCATTCGACTGCGGATCTATATCCACGAGAAGGACTTTGTGCTCCAGGGCTGCAATGCATGCGGATATGTTGACTGTCGTCGTGGTCTTGCCTACGCCGCCCTTCTGATTCGCAACGGCTATTATTTTGCCCATTATGCGATCCTTCCGCCGTGTCCGAACAAAGAGAGGGAGGCGAAGACTTTTATTTTCTTTACATCGATGGCTGGGCCCACTTCACCGGCGTCAGTTTCCACCGATGAAAGAGATCTACTTGCAGCGAGTGAGTTCATTTGTACTGAATATAAATTTAGTAGCTCAAAATTTCAATAATTTGCCCCCGTTTCAATCGGGCACCTTTCGGACGCATAAGACTGACCTAACGAATCTGAATCCGCGTTCCCGTCACGAGTCCTGACTCGTCACTTGCCAGGAAAACGAAAGGATCGGTAATCTCGGCGGGGAGTTTGTAGGTTGAAGGATCAATATCGGGAAACGCCTTCCGTATCATATCCGTATTTGTGCGGCCCGGATCGATTAAGTTCACTCTCACCCCCGCGTCTCTAAGCTCCTCAGAAAGCATTATCGAAATGCCCTCGACTGCAAATTTAGACGGAAGATAAGCCCCCCATTTGGGAGACGGCCAGCGGACGACACCTGACGTAATGTTAATTATGGAACCGGCCCCCTGCTTCTTCATTTCGTTGGCTACCAGTTTCGACATGATGAAAACGCCTTCCACGTTTACTTCAAAAACTCTCTTCCAGTCGCTCAGCTCGATCGAAGTCACTTCTACCCTTTTTCCCAGCAACCCGGCGTTGTTCACCAAGACGTCTATTTTGCCGCTTAGTTCCAATGTCTTCCTGACAACTTCGATGCACTGACTCTCCGAGGAAATGTCTGCCGCGATCGTCGTACAACCGAGCCCTTTCCTCTCAAACTCGGCAGACAGCGAAACGAGATTTTCTTCGTTCCGCGCTACGGCAATCACTTGCGCTCCTTCCTCTGCGAATTTGAGCGCCACTGCCCTCCCGATGCCTCGGGACGCGCCGGTGACGACCGCCGTCTTGCCCTTTAATCTCATGCATCAAGATAACTCCGTCATCAAAACTCTTCAATTGATTGTAAGGGCGTCTCAGGATATATTTTTAAAAATCAGGTGGTGATAATGAGAACCGTTGTTTTCCTTCTCTTCGTGGTTGCGGCAATCGTGTTCTTCTCCTTCAATGTGAAGCGCCTCACCGGTTACCTGAAGGTCGGGAAACCGGAAAAGAGATCGGGTAGCTCGGGCAAACGAATCAAGAATGTACTCTCCATCGCCTTCGGACAGAAGAAGCTCCTACGGGAGCCTCTGGCAGGATGGATGCACTTCTTCATCTTCTGGGGATTCGTGATCTTACTGACTGCAATTTTGGAGTCCTTCCTTCAGGGATTCGGAAAAGACCTGTCGTTCCGCTTCCTTGGCGTATTCTACGGCCCCCTGGTCTTTCTGCAGGATGCGCTCGGCATCCTCGTTATCATATCGGTCCTCGTGGCTCTCTACCGAAGAAACGTGGCGCACGTCAAGCGGCTGCAGTTTTCCAGCCATTCTTATTGGGATGCAAACCTGATTCTGGCCATGATTCTGTTTATAATGGTGACTATGTTCCTGCAGAACGCAGCTCATATTGCCCTAGAGGCATCTCTTCCGGCCAGGCAGGATACCCTCGATTCCGGTGCAAGATTTTTCTCATCGACTCTGGCGTCTCTATTTCTTCCCGTCTCACTTCACGCTAAGAATTTATTTTTCAATATTTTCTGGTGGGCACATGTTTCGCTGGTCCTGGGTTTCCTCAACTACCTCCCATACTCGAAACATCTTCACATCGGCTCCTCATTTTTCAACGTCTATTTTTCGGGTATCGGCCCACGCGGTGAGTTGAAGCCGCTGAATCTCGAGGCAGAAGACGTCACCCGATTCGGCGCCGGGGACATAGAGGATCTTACGTGGAAACAACTACTGGACGGTTATACTTGCACGGAGTGCGGCCGGTGCGACTCAGTATGTCCGGCAAACCTGACTGGCAAACCGCTTTCCCCAAGAAAGGTGATTACCGATATCCGTCATCGGACAATGGAAAAGGCGCCGCTGCTTGCCGACAAAAAGGAGACAGACAAGAAACATCTTGTCGACGATTACATCACCGAAGACGAACTATGGGCCTGTACTACATGCGGTGCATGCATGGAAGAGTGCCCTGTGACAATAGAGCACGTCAATTCGATCGTCGACATGCGGCGATACCTCGTCCTCAATGAATCCCGCTTCCCTGCCGAGCTTGCCGCTGCCTACAGAAATCTCGAGAACAACTACACGGTCTGGGCGTTCAACTGGAGGGACCGCGCAAAATGGGCAGAAGGATATCACGTTCCGATCGCGGCCGATGTAAAGGACGATTTCGATGTTCTCTATTGGGTCGGGTGCGCAGGGAGTTACGACATGCGCTACCAGAAAGTGGCACGCGCTTTCGCGAAACTCATGAATAAGGCGGGCATAAAATTCGCCATACTCGGAAACGAAGAGAAATGTACCGGCGACCCGGCGCGGAGAAGCGGAAACGAGTATCTGTCTCAGACTCTCATTAAGGAGAACGTTGAGACGCTTAATAGACACAAGGTCAAGAAGATCGTAACGACCTGCCCCCACTGTTTCAACACCCTCAGGAACGAATACCCCGACTTCGGAGGAAATTATGAAGTGGTGCACCATACCGAGTTTATAACAAGCCTAATCGAATCGGGCAAACTCAGACTAACTGCTTCCCAGAAATCACGAATAACATATCACGATTCTTGCTATATAGGGAGATACAACGGCATCTATGACGCCCCAAGGAAGGCGCTCTCCAGCATCGGAGGCGTGGAACTCGCCGAGATGAAACGGTCGAAAGACAAGGGCCTTTGCTGCGGCGCCGGAGGTGCAAGGATGTGGATGGAAGAAAAAACCGGAAAGCGTATAAATATCGAAAGGGCGGAAGAAGCGCTCGCGTTGGAACCGAATGTCATCGCTTCGGCTTGCCCGTTTTGCATGACGATGCTTACCGACGGCGTAAAGGCAGAAGAAGCCCATGGGGTTGAAGTCAAAGATCTCGCGGAGCTGGTCCTTGAGGCTTTGAGTGACTAGATTATCAGTCGGCTGCCCATTAGAATAGGGCAAAGCTATTCATGTCAGGAAGCAGTAGAACAATGTCACAAACGAAAATGGAGGTAAATTGAAATCACTCTTTGCGGCAATGATTACGGTATTGGTAATCAGCACAAGCGGCTTTTCGCAATACAAGCTCGAATATAAGGCTTCGGGTTCAACACCGATTTATTACAAGTCGCACACTTCACTCGAGAGGACGGAGTCGGTAATGGGACAGACCGCTAAGGTGAGTCTCATATCCGACCAGACAATTTCCATGACTAGCAAGAAGTCCGGAGGCGACCTGGTATACCTGATCAAAATTGACTCAAGCGAGAATGTCGCCGTGATGCCTAACGGGGACACGTCACGGTCGTCATCCCCCACGCTCGGCAAGCTAAAGGAAACACGCATTCACCCCGATGGAGACCAGATATCTTCCAGGTGGCTCGATACCGCGTTCGCCCAATCGCAAGCGGGAGAGGCGAAGGATAACGGCAGCTTCTTTATTAAGTTGCCAGGCAAGAAAGTCAGTAAGGGCTCGACGTGGAACCAGTTGAAGGTTGATACGATCGGCACTCCGGGCACCGCCGGTTCGCTGGTTGTTAATACCACCACGGGTTACAAGTTCGTCGACGAGGAAAAATTCGACGGTACCCCATGTGCAAGGATCGATTTTACGGGACAGGTTGCACTTCAGGGATCCACTTCTGCTCAAGGGGTGGAAGTTGCAATTAAGGGCAACGGAACCATCTCGGGCTCGGTCTTATTCGATTACGCTAACGGGAAGATAATGAAAATCAAAGGTAAGTCTGACCAGGATGTAACCATGTCCTCCTCCGGGAGTCATCCTGTCTCGGTGCCGATGAACCAGAAGACCGACTACGATCTCTTGTTAATCAAGTAATCGCTGTAAATCATTCTCAGAGCCTGCTCAATATCGGATGCAAGCGTCGAACTGACGATGTAAACTTGATGGTTGGCTGAGTTCAGAAGGTAGATTTGCGGAAAGGATCCTTTCGGCTCAGTCAACTCGAATATTCTACCCGTTATGTGCTCTCTGTTTGAGAGCGTGATTCCGAAATCGACCAAAGTCCCTGATTCGTCGATCGTGCTGTCGACAAATCCAAGCGCGGTTGTTCCCACCAAGCTCTCCACGACATTCCGGGCGGTCATTTCCGGTACATCCGTCCCGTTCACCCGCCACAAAGTGTCACGATGGAAAAAATGGTATAGTGTATCACCTAGCGCAAAATCCGCCGCCTCAATTTCCGATGTACCGAAGTTGAAGATCTTCTTTTCGCGCCAATTGGAAAGAGACTGGCCGACAAGCGTCCTGATGTTTGCGGATAATTCCATGATCTTGTTCTTCCCGGCCAGCTGTATGTAACAACCGTTGAAGTCCGGACTAACGTCTCCGACCCTGACAGAAACAGACTTGCCGTTTGCTTCGGCTAATTTTAAGAAGGGCGACGACGACCCGATACCATAGGCTGAACTATCGGACAAGTTATCCGCCACGACCGTCGCTGACGGATTTGCTGCGACCCGGGAAAGCAACATATTGACCTGGCTCGTCGCCGCGTCAAACCGTATCGGGGAGGTAATCTTCCACAAACCTCCCGACCTCTGCAAATCTATTTGAGGGCCGAAATCTATGTGGATACTTTCGACCTTGGAAGTGTCAATTCCCGCAAACGGTCTCGAACTTTGAGTCGTGGAGGTGGTTGATGTTATTCGCTGAATTGCGTAGATAATTCCCAGAACGACTAAAACACCGACAAGGATTTTAGTTGACTTGCTCATTTCCTGCTTCACCTTCCCTATTTAAGCTTTCGCGGTAAGCTTTCCGCCGTCTACCGGTTCTCCGCCAGTAGAACAGGCCGAATGCCAGGACAATTAGTGGTGGAAGCACGACAATCATATCCTTGGTTGTTTCACGAGTCCCTTCCGTCACCGGCTTGAGCGGCGGCGGCAGGAACGATTTGGAGCGAATGGAAATCAATCCGATGTTGTCCGTCAGGTAATCGACTGTATTTAGAAACATAGACAGGTTCTCAGGATTGCTGAGGAACATGTCCCTGACAAAATTCCCGTCACCCATTACGACTATTCTTTCATTCCCTTCCGTTTTGCGCTCGGGGTCGATTCTCGCGAACCTGTTTGTGTCAGAAATCGAGGAATAAATCTTCCCGCTTATGGCGGCGCCCAGCAGAAGGTGATGCTCCTCGAACATCTCGCGGGTGAAATGGGCTGCGGGGTTCAGGTCATAGGCCCCTACCCCTCCGTCGACTCCGCTTCGCTCGCTCGAAACTGCAAAAGGAATCACCCTCAAGCGCAGTTTACTTGCAGACGCCGTGTCTACTTCGCTGGGAAACGGTAGAATTATCTGGTGAAGATCCTGAGTCACGACGAACGACTTGTCCAGGCCGCCGACAATCGGAATATACGGATTAGGTACCTCGGTCTGAATCGTCAAGCCGCCTTCTTGCTGCATCATCGAGACGGATGCGCAGACCGCGTCGCGAACGAGATTCTTCTTTATCCCGAAGCCGTAACTGCCGAAGAGTCGCGAAAGATTAAGGGACAGGTTTGTCGCAAACTGGCTTTGCATGGTCGCATTCACCATGCTCATGAGGAATGCGGCTCTGCCCCGGTTCATCATGTACTGGTCGAGGTTGTAAACCTGTGAATCCGCCAGTGCACTCGTCGGCTGGATCATCACCAGGGCAGAAATGGAATCTGGCACGGGCATCGACAGATTTGTCGGATAGATATTGTACCTTCCGGACAAGGCCTGCTCCGCCTTCTGGATATCCTGGAATGACGGCTCACCGTTGCCGACTACGATGGCTATGGTCTTCTTGTTCGGCTGGATAAGGCGTTCTATTCTCGACGCCATTTCGTACTCGAAATTCGAGAGGTTCTCTACCACCGGAATCAGCTGTCTCCGTGCCTGGTACTCCATGACGATGCCCATGAAAGCCCGCTTTACCTCGAGCTTATCGTTGTTGATTACCTGCACCTGTACCTGCGGTATCCCGGCTGAAGTTGCCTGGCTAACTTCCTTGTCAGTTGTCGGGTTCTCGATTTTATACTCCAGCTTACCGTCGGATAGGCTTCTGAATTCCTGAAGCATATCGATCAGCGCCAGACGATTAGCGTTGTATGGAGAAGGGAGGTCCGAGTTGAAATACACAGTGACGATCAAATGATCCTTAAGGCTCTTCAGAAGTTTCTCAGTAGCGGGAGAGAGAGTGTTGACTTTATCCCGCGTCAGATCGATCCGGAAGAACCACCCGCTGACGACGACATTTACCAGCACGACTACGATGAAATAGAGTACAGCCTGCAGAACCACATCGCGAGTTGACTTCTTCATTTGAATTTCAGCTCCAGCCATTTTGACGTCAGACTCGAAAAGAACGCCGTTACGGCGCAGAAGTAAACGACATCACGCAGGTCGATCGCGCCCTTGTAAAAGCTGGCGAGATGGAAATCCGAGCTCGCGTACTGCAGGATATAAGCGACATTGCCGGTAGTGAGAGCCGTCACCTTGTCAAGAATGAAGAAAATGAAGAGGATGAACAGCGCTGTGATGAAAGCGGCCACCTGATTCTGTGTAAGGCTCGAAGCGAATACGCCCGCCGAGACGTAGCCTGCGGCAAGAAACAGCAGTCCGATGTATCCTGCTAATGCGGCTCCCCCGTCGATATTGCCGAGGCTTGCGACCACGATGAAATAAAAAATTGTCGGAACAAGCGAGGCCACGACGATCAGGTAGCTCGACAGCAACTTCGCCAGCACGAGCTTCCCCCGGCTCACCGGGTGAGTCACGAGCACTTCCAGTGTCCCATTCCTGAACTCCTCCGAGAATGATCTCATCGTCAGCGCAGGGATGAAAAACAAAAAGAGGATGCCTGTCAAGGTGAAGAAGGGACGAAGCGTAGCGACGTTCGAGAGAAACAAGCCGTCGGCAAACATGTAACCGGATATGAGAAGAAATACGATGATCACCACATAAGCGGCCGGAGTCTTTACTGAAATCAATATCTCCTTCTTGAGGAGAACACTCAGACTATTGTTGTCCTGTTTCATCGGATCCCACAGTTAATTCTCTGAATATTTTTTCCAAATCCGACCCTGAACTGCTCAGCCCAAGGATCTTGAAACCGTTGGCGACGCATATGTCGAATATTTTTTCCCTCACATCGTTGCTGTCTTCAATCGCCAGATGCAGTGAAATTAATTCCCCCTCTCGATCGAGCGTCAGTTTGCGCGGCTGCAGGGCGTCTTGAAATGCACTTGCAGCAGCGTCGGCCTCGCCGGCCGCTTTTATGAGGACTGCGACACTCCCCGTCCCGCTATGCTGAAGCTCATCGGAGGTCGCGTCGAGAACAAGCCTGCCCTTGTTTATGATCAGCACCCGGGTACAAAGGGCCTGAACTTCCGAGAGGATGTGCGTCGACAGGACGACAAATTTCTCGGTGGCTAATTCAGAGATTAACTGCCTGATCCCGATGACCTGGTTTGGATCCAACCCCGACGAAGGCTCATCGAGTATCAGGATTTCAGGATCGTGTATAATCGCCTGGGCAAGTCCTACGCGCTGCTTGTATCCCTTCGACAATCTGTAGATCGGCTCATAGAGGACTTCCCTCAGTCCGCACCTCTCTACCACGTAATCGAGCCGCTCATTTGTCTTCCTGGGAGGCAGCCCGGCCAGCTGGCCTGTGAATTTGAGATACTCGTGGACCTCAAGCTCCGTATAGAGCGGATTGCTTTCAGGCAAGTAGCCGATCCTGGAGCGAAGTCCGTAATTGTTGGCGTCGACAGTCTCACCGTCGATCACGACCTTGCCTCCGGTCGGCGACAGGAAACCCGTAATAATTCTCATGGTCGTGGTCTTCCCCGCTCCATTTGGCCCAAGGAAACCCACTACGCTCGGCTTGTCTATCTCGAATGATACGTTGTCGACTGCCTTCGTATCACCAAACAATTTGGTGATTCCCTCTACTTTAAGACTCATAACGGTTGCAAATTTATCTCCGTTGAACAAAATTGTCAACACAAAAATAATGCCCAATATACTGAACCGCGAGAACGCAGATTCGTCTATTCCAAAGAAGTCGAATGATAGGCGAATCGAAGAGAAAGATCTCATCGACCGTGCACTTAAGCAGGATGAAACGGCATATTCTGATATCATCAGCCTCTACAAGGGGAAGGTTGCCGCGACGGTTTATTCCATCCTCGGCAGAGAGTACGTCGAGGAAATTTCGCATGAGACCTTCATCCGCGCGTTCAACTCGATCAGGCAGTACAGGAGAGACTCGTCATTCTACACTTATTTGATCCGGATCACCGTCAATCTCTGCCGGGACGAGATAAGGCGAAAACAGATAAAGCGTATCTTCAACTTCACCGAAGTCTTTAACAGAAACGAAGAGAATGATGCTCAGGAACAAATACAGACCGGAGCTTCCAGCGACCCGATCAACATCTACGACTCTACGGAGACCGTGGAAATAGTGAGAGAAGAAATGAACAGTCTTCCCCCCATCCTCAGGGTCGCAGTGACTCTTCGCGAAATCGACGAGTTGAGTTACAGCGAAATTGCCAAACTGCTGAAGATAAGTGTCGGCACCGCGAAGACGCGGGTGTTTCGCGCGCGACAGATCTTACGCGACAAACTAACTGGGAGGCTTAACTATGGACAATAGTTGCCGTTTTTCAGTTTACGTCGATGACTTCGTTCATGGCGAACTGGACCGATCACAGATGCAATCATTCGAGGATCACGTCCGGTCATGCACCGCATGCAAGGAGGAGCTCAAGGACGTTCTGAAGTTCAGGGATACTGTCAGGTCCGCCTACGCTGCGGCTCTCGATGAAACCTTCAACTACAGAGTGATAAACACCCTCAGGTCCGAGAAGCATTTCGAGCGCGGGAAAGAAATTCGCGTTGCACTTGAAGACATAGTGATAAGTCTCGCGACACTGGTGGCAATCGTCATGCTGGCAATTCGGATATTCAGCACGCCGAGCGTCAGCACGGTTGACATGGTAGGAAGACTGACGAATATAGAAAGAAGCTCGCTTCAGCAGTCTGCTCTTTCAAATGATCAGGTACTCGAACTT
>JAJYOS010000115.1 GCA_021796055.1 Bacteroidota bacterium | reverse complement strand
CCGCATCTCCGGCAACGTCAGGCAAACCTCTGCCGACAAAACCGGTGTCGATCGAGCGAGGAACGCCGACAGATTGCTGGTATGTCGGAAGCGGGAAGATGTCGCTCACGCCACCGCCGGTAGCTGATGAACTCGACTCGTGCCAGACTGTCTCAGATACTATGCTCCCCCCTTTTGTTTCGAGCCGCGTGCCACCGCAAGCCAAGACAAACGGGCTGGCGGCAGGAAAATCAACGTGCACCTTACCATCGGCTACCCCGTCTGAGGACCCCCTGTCCCCTGCGGCGACACAAACAGTGACGCCGAGGAGCGCTGCCGACTTGAACGCGTCATCAAATGCGGTAAGAGCCTGCTGTGTCCAGGCCTTTTCGGGAGAACCCCAGCTAATTGAAATCACCGTGGGTGCGTTTCTCGAACCGTGCACTGCCTTCGTGACGGCATCGAGAAATCCTTTGTCGGTGTTTGTGCCAAAGTAAACGACGATATTAGCGCTCGTCGCCACACTACCCGCTACCTCGATGTCAAGCATGACTTCTCCGTCAGCGCTGTCAGCGGTGGTCGGGTTATTCGTCGCGCCATCAACCGAGACCGCGAGTATTTTGGGTGGCGCGATGCGCAGTGAGGAGAAGTAGTCGTTCAAATCACCAACCCTGTATCCTCCACCCAGCTCTATGAGTCCGATGCTCTCCCCGTTTCCTGACGCCTTTGATGGGAAGCCATACAGTTGCGCAACCTGATTCGGGTAGAAACTGAGCGGGGATGCTGAATGTCGGATGAAATGTCCGTCCTTTTTAAATGCCTGAAACTTCGGTGAAGCGTGCGGCCTGTTATCCAGACCGAATACCCCCGTGATTATATGTCGAAGCTGTTCGGGAATCTTAATCTCCCCGCTCCTTCCGCGAAAGACAATACCACGCGGGTCGAAATAATTCGCCAGATGGAGGTTGAATGCGCTCTCAAAATTTCGGACCGTGCCTCGCAATTGTATTTCGGACTCCGCCTTACCGACATTTTCCACCGATAAATGCGATCTCGCGGCAAATTCCTGAACCGCCGATATAGATTCGTCATCCACTCCGTATTTTGAGGCGAAGTCTATTCTTGAGTATCTCCGTCCGGCACGAATATCTTCATCAAAAGATTTCCCCCTCGCAAGCTTAACAGTCACTCCAATAATCTCGTCAGGGTTAAGAGTCTCGATCTTTTGGGCGGCCGGGGCCGACTTCTCGCTTCCCTGCAACGTCACGTAGGAATTCATTTTGTCTTTCTAATCCACAAACTGCACGGCCAGCGCTCATCTGTTTCATACCTGCCAAACGCTTCCTTCAATTTGTCGTGGTGCCTCAAGCGCATGTAATGCCCCGCCCATATGATTTCGAAATGATCATTGAAGGTCAGAAATGCCTGCATCACGTATTGTTCATTAACAAACACATGGTCCTTAATCACCCAGTCTTTCGGATATTCAGCTGGAAGAAAAATATCGTGTATGTGTACAAGAACACCCTTTTCGAGCGACGGTAAGATCTCGAGGAGTTCCGTCTGGACATCGCTTCCTATTTTCAAAACATGGCTTGAATCGATGAAGAGAATATCACCCGCGGTAAGCTGCGAGAACAACGTGCGCGGGACGTTTTCAAGTCTTGTCGGGTAGAGTCTTGAAAGGCCGGGAACGCCAGCCTTAAGAGTGTCGCTCGGATGCGGCTCTATCGCGGTAAACTCGCACTTGTACGAATGATCGACGCTCTCGTTCTTCAAGATCGCTTTGACCGTGAGAAGAGTTGAAAACCCAGATCCTATTTCGACGATCCTCTTAGGTTTGAAATGGCGGACCATGGAGTACAAGATTCCACCGTCCACCAGTTCGAACATATTGTTGTGCACATAGTACTCCTGAGGATTCTCGGTCTTCTCATAAGGAAATGCATGATATTCCTTGCCATACGCCGAGGCGAAAAAAGAAAGGAGTGCCATCTGGCGAGAATCGTTCATCTCGATGCCGACCATTTCCGATTCCTTTCGCCACAGCTCTTCCCGGAGAGTTCTCGTGTCCGGAACAGGTTGATAGAAATGATTTGGCGTCACATGGAAACCGAGCCCTTGCCAAAACGGAAAGGTCGTCTTTATAAATCTGGTGAGTATCCCATTGTAAATTTTCGAAGTGTTCATATTCAAATTCAGG
Source organism: Bacteroidota bacterium (assembly GCA_021796055.1). The sequence goes on along the minus strand of JAJYOS010000115.1, from coordinate 9,119 downwards.
CCTCAGCTAATTATGACTTCAAACCTCTTGCCGTTCCGAGTCCGCTCAAAATACTAACAATTGCGCCGAACACGAAGTTCAGCAGCTAGCTCCTATGGAATTATGTGCATCACATACACAGCATACGAAACAAACTGCGTAAGACATCTCCAGTGTGCGACACAACAATTCATCTCCAATCGCTCGCTTCCACGCGAGCATCGCGCACATCATTAATCCTTCGGCGGAACGAAAGTCGTAATCGGCAGGCCAATAGCTCTATCGTTATACACATCTCTCATAAAAATCGCCCAAATCGGCGCAGCGGCATCGGCACCCTGTCCGTACCAATTCGTGAAATGCACGCGCTGATCGTCAAAGCCCACCCACACTCCCGCGACAAGTTGGGGAGTAAAACCTTCGAACCACGCGTCTGCGAAATTGTTTGTTGTTCCCGTTTTGCCGGCGCAATCCAGGTAGAAGTATTTTCTAACCGTTTGCCCCGTCCCACCATTCACTACACTTTCCAGCATGTTAGTCATAGTGTACGCTGTCTGCTTGCTGATGACATCAGTTGACGAAGTGTGATTGAGCCAGAGGACATGACCATATTTATCCTCGACCTTCACGATTGCTACAGGTTTCGTTAGAATTCCCTGGTCGGCAAAGACACCATAAGCGCTCGCTAACTGGATCGGGATGACGAGACTCGCACCAAGAGCAATCGAGGCGTAAGGAGGAATGTACGTCGTGATTCCCATTTTGTGAGCAAGCGCGATCACCTTGTGGACAGGTGCGATTTCCTGTATCGCCCTTACCGCTACCGCGTTGATCGAGTACTTGAGGGCGTCACGCAGCGTCACCTCGCCGCCGAATTTGCCATTGGCATTCTGCGGCGTCCATTGGCTCCCATCCGGCATTATTATCGTGATAGGTTGGTTGAGCAGCTTGTAGGATGGGGTGTATCCGTCCTCTATCGCAACGGAGTAGACAAACGGCTTGAACGCCGACCCGCACTGGCGGGCGATCTGCGTTACATGATTCAACCCATAATGAAAATGCTTGTAGTTGGATGAGGCCACCATCGCTTTTATGTAGCCATTTTTCGGATCGATACACACAAAGCCGACCTGTATTCTTTCTTCGGCTTTCTCGACGGAGTCGATGAAGGAATGGTCGCTCGTGAGGCGCAGGAAAATTTTGTTCTTCTTCGCCGCGTTCGATGCGTCCTCGTATGCTGAAGTCTGTTCGATAGCTTCCTTAACGGCCGAGCTGAGTATCGGGCGATTCTCACCCCAGTTCCAGTTTGAATCGAATAGCTGCTGGTATACCCGTAAATGCTGGCTCACGGCGCTGTCCGCATAGGCCTGCATTCTCGAATCGAGCGTCGTGTAGACGGTCAGGCCGTCTCTATAAATGTTTATCCCGCGCTTCCGGGCCCACTTTTCGAGTTCCTGGCGAACCAATTCAACGAAACCGGAAGCGAGTTCGCCGGATGCACCGCGGTACCTAAGGTCATACGGCTCTTTAACAGCCATTTCGTAAGCCTGTCTCGGTAACTTCCCGTTCTCATACATATTGTGTAGCACGACGTCCTTGATCCGACGCGCCCGAGTTGGAAAGGCTACAGGATCAAATAGGCCCGGGTTTCTTAGCATGCCGATAAGCAGCGCGGCCTGCGGCAGCGTCAGGCGCGATGCGGGCTCGTCGAAGTAGACTTCGGCTGCCGATTCTATTCCGTAAGCCCCGTGTCCGAAGTAGACGTCGTTCAGATACATTGAAAGGATCTCTCGCTTCGTGTACCTCCTTTCCAACTCAACTGCCGTAATCGCCTCGCGTATCTTTCTGGTAAGGGTGACGCTCTGATTGAGATACAAATTACGGGCAAGCTGTTGCGCGATCGTGCTGGCCCCCTGCACTACCCTCAAGTGAATCAGGTCTTCGAAGAAAGCGCTCAGTATTCTCGCCGGATCAAGCCCCCAGTTGGTGTAGAAGGTCCTGTCTTCGGTTGAAATCAAAGCGGTAACGACGTAATGAGGAATCTTGCTGAGATGCGTAACGTCCCTGTTTTCCTGGTAGAACCTGCCTATGACTTGTCCGTCTTCAGAAAGTATTCTGGTTGTCAGATCAGGCTTTGGATTTTCCAGCTGTTTTGTGGAAGGGAGCCCGCTGATAATATAGATCGCATAAAAGAGCACAAGCACGATTACCGAGGCATAAATCGCGGCCCGAGGATGAGTTTTCAATACCGAAATTTTCTTTCGCCGCCGACCTGAATTTCGGTATTCGGGGTCGGAAAAATACCGTTGCATCTCTTCGCGCGAATATTTGTTCTTCATTGCAGCTCTTCAGTTCCGAGTATGGTGTACGATTATTTATTGTACCTACATAGCAATCGGTGGTCAATATCGCAACTCGTACCCATCATTTTTCATATTACCCGAGAAAAACGCGGCTCCTACGAAGGAGCCGTCAAGGCTTTTGCCGGATCAACTCCAGCCGTGGAAGAATTGAGACCTAGGCGCTGCCATAGCTTGATGAACGCGTAGAGGCAGGGCTTCTCCATCCACAAGTAATGAATATTCTCCGCTTCATGGAGTGACAGGACTCGAGTTCAGCGAAGACTTCTCAGAGACTTTGATAATGATGGACTGCTTGAAAGAGCTCGAAAGATGGGGAGGCCTCTGAACTAAATGGTGAGAATTGGACAGTAAAACTTAAATGAGCGCGGTCGGGCGACGGATAGTTAGTCCGCCGCCTGACAAACGACCATCAGATTTTTTTCCAGTGCGAATTTTTGTTTCACGAAATCAGGGCAAATAGAAATGCTCGCCCGCGTTTTCCTAAAAAAAGGATCTCCTCAAGTGAGATTCAGATTTCCTTTAGGACGGCCCCGGTGTTCGCGCTAGTTACGGACCTCGCGTATCTGCCGAGGTAGCCGTAATTGATACGCGGCTTAAAATCGGGGATCGCGGCGAGTCTTCTTTCAATCTCACTGTTATCCACAAGGAGTTCGAGCCTCCCGGCGAGGATATCCAGTTGTATGCGGTCTCCGTTCTGAATTGCGGCGATAGGGCCTTTGACGGCGGCTTCGGGCGACACGTGTCCGATGCAGGCGCCGCGGGTCCCGCCTGAAAATCTTCCGTCGGTGATAAGAGCTACGCTGTCACCAAGTCCCATCCCCATAAGATACGACGTAGGCGCAAGCATCTCCTGCATACCCGGACCGCCCATCGGCCCTTCATAGCGAATCACAACCACATTCCCCTTCTTCACTTTTCCGCCTAAGATTCCCTGCACGGCATCCTCCTGCGACTCGAAGACGACCGCCTCGCCCTCGAATACAAGCATCTCCTTCTTGACGCCGGCGGTCTTCACGATCGCCCCATCCGGCGCCAAATTGCCGAACAGAACCGTCAATCCACCGTCCTGTGAGTATGCATTACCGATCTCCCTGATACATGCTTTGTCCGCCGTTTCGACCATCGATATATTCTCGCCAAGGCTCTTTCCGGTAACTGTCTTCACGTCGAGAGAAAGAAGGCCCGGAATTTGCGACACTTCCTTCAGGATCGCGCTAACTCCGCCCGCACGATCCACGTCTTCAACATGGTACGCTGACGATGGGCTAACTTTGCAGATATTCGGCGTCTTCCTCGAAAGGTTATTGATCTTGTTTAAATCGTAGTTTATGCCGGCTTCGTGAGCTATGGCCAAAGTATGCAGGACGGTATTGGTGCTCCCACCCATGGCCATGTCGAGGATCAGGGCGTTTCCGATCGCCTCTTCGGTAACGATGTCACGCGGCTTCAAGTCCATTTCAACCAGTTTCAATATTTGTCTTGAGGCGGCGCGGTAAAGCTCCTCGCGTTTAGGATCGACGGCCAGCACGGTACCGTTGCCGGGCAATCCGAGGCCGAGCGCCTCGGTAAGACAGTTCATGGAGTTCGCAGTGAACATCCCGCTGCATGAGCCGCATGTCGGACAGCCGCTTCTTTCGAGCTCGAGGAGTTGCTCGTCGTTTATCTTTCCGGACTGATAAGAGCCGACGCCTTCAAAAACGGATATGAGGTCGACGGTTCGCCCGTCTTTTGTCCGGCCCGCGGCCATGGGTCCGCCGCTCACGAAAATCGTCGGTATATTGACTCTCATCGCGGCCATCAACATGCCGGGGACTATCTTGTCGCAGTTTGGTATGCATATCATGCCGTCGAACTGGTGGGCGCGAATCATGGTCTCGACCGAATCGGCAATCAGTTCCCGGCTCGGAAGCGAATACTTCATGCCGGCATGTCCCATAGCGATGCCGTCATCGACGCCGATCGTATTGAACTCGAACGGGACTCCGCCCGCCTTCTTAATTTCTTCCTTAGATATTTGCTCCGACCTTGTTCAGGTGAACGTGGCCTGGAATTATCTCCACAAATGAATTTACCACCGCAATGAACGGCTTTTTGAAATCTTCTTCTTTTACTCCGGCCGCGCGCAGCAAGCTTCTGTGTGGTGCGCGCTCAAAGCCTTTCTTGATGACGTCGCTTCTCATTTGTTCCTCTGTTGGTTGTATAATTCGCCTGCACCAGCTATGGTGAGCGACACTCTCTTTCCACGAGCGCGGCGCGGCAAAACAAAATCGTTTGGACGAATTCCGGTGGAGTGACCTGTCGAAAGTGCAGACCCCCGATTCGCGGATCTTAACTGAGTTAATTTAAATTTCAACGCCCTTAAATGAAATGGACGACTAATGTTGACATATTGGGTGCAAACGAACGCGAGCAATAGCGAGGCAGCGACAGCGATATCCGGAAGCATGCGATCTCGTCACTTGTGTTCCTCGAATATTGGCGCGCCCCCAATAATCCGGCGCAATCGCGGCCATGTGGAAATAGAAGTTCATCGGTCCTAACCCGTTTCAGAGAAAAACAACGGCCCTTCAAAACAAATGTCTAAGGCGATCTTCGTTCCCCACGCGACGACGCGTTGAACGTTCTGCCAACCAATCCGATGAAGGGCCTCTTAGTTATACCAACCGAACTTCAGGTAAGCCTACTTCTTTTCTCCCGCAGTGAATTCAACCCACGGCTCCGAAGGGCGGCTCTTCAGGATTCCTTCCATCCAGCGAAACTGCGGGTGCTCCGAGAGAAACTTGCTTGCAGAGAATGGCGTGCCGCATGCAGATCCCCATCTGGCGTAGAAAGACATGTTTTTTGCCATCTTCGCATCGACAACTTTTCCGTCGAGCGTCCCCCATGGCGAGAACGGGCTTCCGGATCCTCCCTCCATTCTTGAGTCGAGATCGGAGTGACCGCAGAGCGTCCTGGAGTCGGGCTGTATCTTGTGTAAATAGGTGTCGTAATGATCCGACTCGAATTTTTCGGCGAGCTTAAGATCAATTCGTCCCTTGTATTTTTTCATCAACTGATGCCATCTGACGTCTCTCGCCACCGAGGAGAGCTGTATGTTAGTTTCCTGTTCCGTAGTCTCGAAGCGAAGTATCTTGAGGTTCTTGACGAGATTCGATCCGACAAAGTAGCCATTGTTCGTTTTCTGGAACCCGACATATTTCAATCCGAGCTCCAGTCTCGCGATCTCGTTTGTTTTGATATCTCCGATAAGCCACGCGTTGGCGTACCCGCCGTTGTTTCCCCGCTCCATCATCTTGCACCACTCGCCGATCGAGTTGGCGTACTGGGTCGCGTGCCTCATCCTGCAAAATTCAGGAACGCCGTTTGGATTGAATCCAGAAAATGAACCTATCGTTGTTTCGGATCCGACGAGCCCGGCATCCGTCATAAAGAAGTCGGTGCCGCTGTGGATGAAACCGGGAAAACTCTGCATGAGAATTCTGTGCCCTTTAGCCGGAACTATGTCCAGTATGACATTGCAGAAAGGTTCTTCGTAATCGCCCATCGTGTTATGCCCGAGGACAATCTTGCCATCCGCCGTCATGTCGCCGGTTGCGATGAACGAACTGCACGATTCCCGTTTCGGCATCGAAGGGTCCATCTTCAGCGAATCCGCCACCTGAGGCCACCAGTAGTCCATCAGCTCCATATAACCATTCAGACCTACAATCTCGTTTTGCGTAGCGCTGTCACCCGCCGCGTCCATTCCTTCCACGATCCCGTCCATCTCTGCGAGGTCCTCAGGGTCGACCTTCGGCGTCAATATCTCTCCCGCCTTCTTGAGATACCACGACCACGACATCGCGCTCTCATATTCCCATTTTCTTTTGAGCATCCTGAGAGATTCCTTTATATCTTTCGCCAGCAGATACCCATGCTGGAACCCCCTCTCTTCAGGCGTTCCCTCGATATGAAGGTAAATCCACCCCGCTTTTTCAAATTTGTACCCCTTTGCGAGCCACGCTTTCTGTTCCGGAGTGATCTTCGCGCGCGATTGCGCCATGGCCTGGTACGATAGCGAAAAGAGAAACAGGCCGCAGAGAACGAGTAGCCTCTTCATCATTACCTCCTGAACTTGACTTTTTGGTTTGCGGTGAAAATTGCTTTGCTTCTTACCCGCCGAGGACCCGCAACGCCGTTAGACAAAAGGTGCTTGGGGAATGGAAGCATTGTGTAAAACGGTAACAATTCGCAGTAGAAAAAGCAAGCTTCAATAAGCCAGCAAGACAACCAAGTAGGTCGAGAAAAGAATTCGCGCGATTAGTTCTGTCTTCTTTTCTGTGTCAAAGTAACTCACTCAATCAATTTTGATGGTTCTCAGGGTTGAGCGATGCTTAAATGGGCCATGCACTTATTGTTTACTTGATAATTAGTATACGCTTTGATATAATTTCGAAAGTAAAAAGGAGTCACTTAAAGGACCATTTGTACAGATTTATACAGTTTTGCTAGACGAACCATGTTAAGGAGAAGTACATGTTCGAATCTGTACAGTGGAAAAGAACAGATTCCTTCTAATATATTTTGCGCTTCCGGCGCTATTGCTGTTAATTGCCGCCTCGAAATCTCTTGGACCCAGTGAATGGGCGCGTATTGGTGGCGGATTTAGAGCCCCCGCGAGGCTTCCAGGGAGAAGAAAATACCTACTGACCGACGCTGATGGTCATGCGGATGAGGTGTATGCCGAACCCGCTGACTGGTCCTATGAAGCGTCGTCTTTGCGGGAAGCACAATCAGTAAATCACCGAACAACTGGCGGTCGGGAGAGAGATCGGCGCGGGGAGACATTGCGACGGAGTGCCAACTCTGTTGTCGGAGACACTTCCGGTACGACGGCAGTCAGGAGAGATACGTCCGGCACAACGTCGCAACTTTCAGTAGTCGACAGTTCCGGAAACGCGACAAAGACGGCCCAATCGGACAGCATTTCACAAGCTGACAGCCTGAAGCTGTCGGCCTGGCTCCAGCATATGCGCCCGGCCCATGTGCAGGCGCCAATCTTCGAGCCATACCACTACCCGCTTTTCCTTACTTCCAGTGCGACACAATACAGTACGCTCCTGGATACAACGGGAAAATACATGGAGATACGGGAGACAGTTCTCGGACACGACATCAGGTATCCGCTTCAGATCCCTCTCGATGAATACATAAAGATCGAGAGACGACATTTGATAAAAGAGACTTGGGAAGGACTCGCTCACGCATACATCCTGAGGAGCGTAGGAGGACTTGAGTCTTTGATGGCGGGAGTCACCAACATCAGCATCCCGATCCCCTCCAATCCGGTCCTGAGTATCTTCGGTCCGCCAAGAATCAATCTCCAGGTTTCAGGTTCGGTCGATATACAAGGCGGATGGCGCAATCAGAAACTTAACGCCCAGACGCTGTCTCAGTTGGGAAACGTCACGAACCAGCCAGCCTTTAACCAATCCCTTCAGATAAATGTAAACGGTACTATCGGCAACAAGCTGCACATTGGAGCTAGCTGGGACACGCAGAATCAATTCAACTATGAAAACCAAGTGAAGTTGAAATATACTGGATACCCCGATGAGATAGTGCAGAGCGTCGAGGCAGGTAACGTTTCAATGAACACCCCATCCTCTTTCATCGGAAACAGCCAGGCGCTCTTCGGGTTGAAGGCAAAGTTCCAGTTTGGACCGCTGACGCTTACCGCGCTCGCCAGTCAGCAGAAAGGCCAGAGCAAAACCCTCAGCGTTAGCAACGGATCGTCGAGCCAGACATTCTCGCTTCACGCCTATCAGTTCTCGACGAACCATTTCTTCATCGACACCATGTATATCGGTGAGTATGAGAGATATTACCAGAATAGCGGCAACCAGTTTGACGCCAACAAGCTTGTAACCAACTATGAAGTGTACATCTCGCAGCCGTCCAGCGCTCTAAACACAAATTTGAGAAAGGGTTTCGCCGTAATAGACCTTCCTTCTGTTCAGGATGATCCGGGATTCTATGATTCGCTTCGCACTGCTCGCACGGCTAACCAGGGTACTTGGCAGACTGAGGGTGGATACTTTGAAAAACTGAAGTCTTCCGAATTTTCAATAAACCCAAGGACAGGCGTACTAACTCTGAACACATCGTTCCAGTCAAACCAGGTCGTAGCCATCGCCTTCAGCACCGCGAACGGACAGGTGTACGGGACATTTGCCAATACCGATACATCGAATCTCCCTCTCGTGCTGAACATGATTGTCCCGGCGAACCCCATTCCGAGCGAGACCGACGCCTGGAGGCTAATGCTTAGGAACATCTATCCCACCGGCGGGTTGAACCTCGATCAGAACTCACTAAAGAATGTCCAGATAGTTTATACTGTCCCCGGGCAGGCATCGGAAAACACGATCAGCAACATAAATCTTCTCCAGGTTTTCGGACTTGACAAAACAGGACCAAACGGCACAGGGCCGCCTGACGGAGTGATGGATTGGAACCCCGGCATTGACGTCGATCCGACGAGCGGCGAAATAATACTCCCTTATCTTGAGCCATTTGTGGAAGCGTTTAAGGATTACGTGGGCCCACAGGGACAGAAAATAGCGACACCGGATTCCTTCACATACAGCGCGATATATGATACGACGCTTCAGTCGGCCCAGAACGATTTTAGTTCGCGGGACAGGTTCCTCTTAACCGGGTCGTACACAAGTTCAGTTACTTCCCACTACAACCTCGGCTTCAATCTAGTTCAAGGTAGCGTGAAGGTACTTCTGA
>JAJYOS010000114.1 GCA_021796055.1 Bacteroidota bacterium | reverse complement strand
AATTCAAGGTTAACCCTCATCGCATCGTACCATCCAAGCCAGCAAAACACATTTACAGGCAAGTTAACCAGGCCGATGTTTGATTCCGTGTTCAGACACGCCCGCGGACTCTTAACGGCCAAGAAGTCCGGCTAAATGCCGCCGGCGGTCGTGACTTGCTTTGCATTTCACTTTCCGAAGTCAGATGAAAGCCACAGATGTTTTTGATAACTGACAGGAACTTCTCTCTTACAACGAGCCGCGCTTCGATCCTAACACGCTTGCTTCTATTTCACCCCTAACGTTATTTCGAGCTTTCCAACCTCACGAGGAGCTATCTGCTGGAAGTTAACATCCCGTTTTCCAAACGCTTCTCAACCGCCGATAGCCGGTAAAGTTTACACCTTTTTCATCCGATAATTCTTAGTGAGACACTCAGGAAGAGTGCGAAATACTTAAGTACAACATAAAGAGAGTACGTCATGGACGACGAAAAAAGCGGTGTGCCCTCCAGGCGCCTCACGCGCAGGGAGGAGGAAGAGCTGTTTTCAGCGATCATCACGGGTTATTTGAAGGACAAAGTTGACCTTGAAATATACCCGAAGGGGATCTCAATCAAAGAAACTTCGAACCCTGATGCCAGGGAGATATTCTTCCCGTTCGATGAAGAGGATAACCTCTCTATGGGTCCGGAGGAAAGTGCGGATCAGTGATGCCGCTTAGCGCTTGAACGGCTCTATGCGATTTGTGAAATCGGGTTTGTAATAATCCTGACTCTCGAAATTCTGCATCCATCCGTTTTCAAATCCGAACTCATCCAGAAGATCGAGCACCTTGTCATATTCCGATTCACGAATATGCCTGCTTAGGAGCGTGATGGATTCCGCCTTGTTGGTCGGATAGTACTGGGACATCACCGACAACGCGACATCGTTTCCAAGTTCCTCGGCGATCCACTTCAATGTTTCCCGGCTGCCTGCCAGGTCGTTGGGAAGCACGAGGTGTCTTATGAGGAGACCGCGCTTCAGCAGACCGTCATCGCCGATTACAAGATCGCTTCCGACTTGTCTGTGCATTTCTTTGAGAGCGAGACGGGCGAACTTCGGATAATCCTTGACCTTCGAATACATGTAACCGTCGATCTCTTCCGCGTATTTCAAGTCCGGCAGATAAATATCGACAATCCCGTCAAGGAGTCGAAGCACGTCGACTGAGTCGTACGCATTGGTGTTATAGACCAAAGGAACGTGCAAGCCCTGTTCGACTGCTATCGTTAATGCTCGAACGATCTGAGGGACGAAATGAGTCGGCGAGACGAGCCCGATGTTGTGGCATCCTTTTCCCTGCAGCTCAAGCATCATTTCCGCCAGCCTCTCAAAGCCGACCTCGTTCTTCAGCTCGACTTTGTAGTTCTGGCTGATTTGGTAGTTCTGGCAGTAGACGCATCGAAGGTTGCAATTGCCGAAGAAAATATTTCCCGCGCCGTTACTGCCGACAAGAGGAGGCTCTTCGCCGAAGTGCGGGCAATAGGAGCTCACGATCGGGAGATAACGAGAATAGCATCTGGCGATCTCCCCTTTTTTCCTGTCGACCTGACAGTCGAGCGGGCAGATGTCGCATGAGCTCAGCATATCGTCGAGAATTTCGACGCGCCGTTTAAGCTCGCCGGATTCGTAGAGTTTTACATATGAAGGTTCAGAATCTGACATTGTTCTGTCTCGCAAATCTATTTGTAAATTGACGCCAATTATCTTCGAATGAAATTTATATCTGAGGCCGCGCATGAAAGAGCTGCCGTGTCAGCGCTATTTCGAACAATGGATGAGCACGCACAAGTTCTCTTTCGCCAGTCTCATCCCATTATTCAACAGCTACAATCTTCCCCGAAGGGACATTTACACAACATATTCCGGTATCGCATCATTCCCAAAGGGATCCTGCTCAAGAAAAGTTTCTACACATTTGAGCAACTCCTCGCCGGTTGGTAGGACAACACGTCCACAGCTCGCGGTTCAGGAAAACGGCTCCGGATGGATCCCCACATCCCCGTGAATACTATAATCTATTAATCCAAACCCGTCGGTCGCCCGATCCGGCTCCTTCTTGCCACTTATGGATTTGTCGCCCAAAGTTCGACTTCGCGAACCAGAGCCCTTGGCGGAAGCTTGATGGCCGCTATGATCGTATCGGCGACATCCTCGGCTCTGAGGCGCGCCCCTTTTCCGCCTTTCAGTATCTGACGGCTATCCCTTTCGCTTGAATCGACCGAGCTCGGCGTTACCACGATCACTCTGATGTTGTGGCCGCGAACCTCTCGCAGCAAGGCCTCTGAAAATCCTTCGATTCCGAATTTTGAAGCGGCGTATACGGCAGAGTTCGCCTTCGCGCGTTTCCCGGACGTTGACGATATCATCACTATCGTACCATCCATTTTCTCGATCATTTCCGGAAGGACCGCCCGCGTTAGCAAGAACGGCCCAGTTAGATTTGTACCTATGATACTGTTCCAGTCGGTCAGCGACATTTCGGTTACCGGTTTTTCCATATATTGGCCGGCATTATTGATGAGTATGTCAATCGTTCCGAATTCGGTCAGGGTCTTTGATAAGAGCCTGTGTACACTTTTCTCATTTGACACATCTGTCTGGACCGCGATCACCCTGCCGCCTCTGCCCGAGATCTCCTCGGCTGTGACTTTGAGGTCGGTGAGAGTCCTCCCGGCAATAACTACCGAGGCCCTTTCCTGCGCGAGTTTATTGGCTATGGCTCTCCCGATCCCTCTCGAGCCTCCCGTAACGATCGCCACCTTGCCAGCGAGGCTTCCGCCGGAATTTTGTGACAATCCTTCCGCTTTAACTTTTCTTGAAGATCCTGATTTAAGCATTCTACTCAAAGTCCCTTTCAAAATACCGGTTCGCGCCGGTACCCTGTTTTTTCCTCTTCTTAATTGCTTCCTGGATTTTCTGGTTAAATACTTCAGCTGCGTCGTAGTCGTAGGAACGCAGGAGTTGACTCAACGAGATGACTTCAGCTATTACCGTTATGTTTTTCCCGGGGAGGATAGGGAGCTTTATGAACGGAATGTCGACGCCGAGGATCGAAATGAATTCGTGATCCAACCCCGTCCTTGTATATTCCTGAGTAGAGTCCCATTCTTCAAGTTCCACCACCACTTCAATTCTCTTGCGTTTCCTGACGGCTCTAATGCCGAAGACGCTCCGTACATCTATCACGCCGAGGCCACGAACCTCCATGAAATGTTGAGCTATGTTGGAGCTCTTCCCGATGAGAATGTCCTCACCCTGTCTGAAGACTCCAACCGCGTCATCGGCCACCAGCCGATGCCCACGCTCGACCAAGTCGAGAGCAATCTCGCTCTTCCCTATTCCGCTCTTCCCGACAAAAAGAAGCCCGATGCCGTATACGTCTACGAGTGAACCGTGTATAACCGTGCTGGGCGCGAATATTTGGTCGAGAAATTCTCCGAGGAAGTAGACCAGTCTTGTCGTCTCGAGCGTGCTCCGAAAGACTGATACGCCATGCTCTGTGATGAGATCGATGAGGTCCTGTTCCAGTTCATTGCTGTTCGCGATGATGACACAGGGAATCTCGAACTGCAGAATAGTCTGTAACGCCCGGCGCCTCTCCTCGAGCTTCAGCGAGCTGAGGTACCTGACCTCCGTGTTGCCGAAAATCTGAACGCGGTTGTATGTGAACAACTCGACGTAGCCAGCAAGCGCAAGTCCCGGCCGGTGCACGTTTTTGTCAGTTATAAGCTTCGCGTGACCGATATCACCGTTGATCTGCTGAAGCTTCGTCTTCTCGTGCATCGTCTTGTATAACTCGCCGACGCTTACGTCTTTTCGCCTTATTTCCTTTGTGTCCCAGATGCGTGATGCCATAACGCTAAGAATATATAAACAAATGCGGGGAAATGCACCCTAGAACGAAAGCGTTGGAATGTCAGACTCCAGGCGCAACCTCTTCATCCTTCTTGAAAAGCGTCGCAAGCGATCGGACCTTAAGCTTCCGCGCGAAAACAAAAACGAAAACCGAGCCCACAATCGTTATCGCAACATATCCGAACAGGAACGTCAGAGAGGCGTAAGCCAGGGCTTCCAGTCTCGGAATCCCTGATATGATCATCAGTGCCTGGGAGACGAGGAGGTGGTAAACTCCGATACCACCGGGACTCGGAAGAGTGTACGCGATGGATGTCACCAGCATCAGCAGGAAGGCGTCGTATAAATTCAGATGATAAACTGTTCCAAATGAAAAAGCAAAGAAGGGGACGTACATTGTGAACATGTAGACGAGCCAGAACAACGCCGTATAGAAGCTGACTGTGCCTACCCGCTTTTTCGATCTCAGAAGCGCGAACGACGCGAGAAAGGAAAGCATTATTGAGTCGACTCTTAAGGCGAACCTCTCCGGTAAGATGACCGCCACCAAATGAAAAAGTCGTTTCTGGATTTTGTCCGAGACCGAGGCGGCATAAAGGAAACCTCCGATGACAAGCGACCCGCTGATCAGCACCACTCCAGCGATCCTCAGAAACGGGAATGTACGAATCAGCTCGCCGTTATAAAGTGAGAGAGCCGCGCCGAAAAGGATTCCGGAAGAGATCATGTCGAAGAGTTTTTCCAGCACTATCGTACCGAAGACTCCGCTGACCCTGACATCTTCCGCCCGGCCGGTAATATACCCACGAACGACATCTCCTACCTGCGGGAAGAAATTATTGGTGAGGTAGCCGACCATTATACCTCCCCATGCGTTTATCGTCGAAGCATCTTCTTTGAGTTCCTGTAGAATCGCGCGCCACCTCAAGGCACGGATGAACTGACCAAGCAGAACGATTCCGACAGTCGCCAGAAGGATGCAGAAGTTTGCCTTCAGTGAATCGCGGACAAGAGAAGGGAAGGATATGCCGCTGAAGGCAAAATAAACGAAGAATGCGGCGATCAACAAGCCTGCGATAGACCTGACGACATTAGACTTTTTCAGAAGTTAACCCTCGCAAGCAGATCGGCAGTTGTCGGAATTGGTCTGATGGAAGAGAACATGCGCCCCAACGCCTCGCCGCCGCTACAAACTCCCCCGACACTCAAGAGCCCGAGGCATCTTTGAATCTGGTGAAATCCTTCGTGAAAAATGCCCGGAAGTAAGCAAGGGTATATTGGTAATTCACTTTCCAGAATCCCTTCTCCTCAAACCGTCTCGGCGAAGTGCGCGTCCACACCTTCTTCGAGAATTTCACCTTGCCGGCCATGCGCACAAGCATCATTCCAATGACAGCATCATCGCCCCAGAAGCTGACAGGAGGTATGCCGCCTATAATGTGAAGCGCATCCCTGGTGACGGCGAAGTTTCCGCCGATTATAACTGCTGCCTTACGCCAGAAAACCGTCCTAAGCAAAAGGGGTAGCGCGGGAAGAACGACCCAGGAATACAGCTTGTTGAGTATGGCTTTGTAGCCAATCGCGAAGCCATAATAGTACGGCCCGCTCACCGCTATCGCTCCCCTTTCAATCTCAAGCTTTATGTTGGCTATCCAATCCGCGGGAACCCTGCAGTCGGAATCGAGAAAGCAAATCACGTCGCCAGTCGACTCCAGGAATCCCCGTTGACGGGCAAAATTGGGACCCGGCATTTTTTCGAACACTACCCTTCCGCTTTCACCGAGAGCCATTGTTGCGGCAGCGGGGGTGTGATCGCTGGAATTGTTATCTACGACTAATATCTCGACCGTGTCACCCGGCGTCAACACCTGGGCTCGCACAGTCTTGACAGCCGATTCGATGTGCTCACCTTCGTTGAAAGCGGGTATCACCACGGAAAATTTCATTCAGCCAGCACCATTACTTTTCAAAGTTTCTCCTAGTTTTTCTTGACCTTCTCGAATATATCACATTCTGCGCAGATAGTTCGTATGGCATTCCCTTCATAATCTGACGTGCCGAATAAGCTTCGCGAATAGACATACTTGTCATTATGCCAGATTTCTTCGAACGACTCTTTTGTAAGATCTCCCCAGACATTTTCCCTGCTTGTGATCCAACAACACGGCGCCACTTTCCCGTCCGGATTGACAACAGGAGAAGTAAAGAGCTGATTACACGGTTTTTTGTTGATGGGAGGTCTGCTACCATTCTTGTAGTAGTCATGGACAAAGTTCAAATCTCGTGGTAGCCACGTCGACTTCCTCTCCTCGAGAGTGCCGGGGAATGTCATGTCCGGTATATCATCAGAGAGTCCCATCTTATCGAACATAATCTCTATTCCCATCTCCCTGGCCATTTTTTTCGCGCGAACTATTTCATGCTCATTAAACCTGTTCACGATAAATTTCCAGACAATCTTCGGATCTCTCTTTCGGAGCCTATTCTTTGCGTCCACCGCCATCCCGATGTTCTCCATTACCCAATCGAGCCGCCCTTTCACCCTGTACTTCTCGTACGTTTCCTGAGAAGCTCCGTCAGCTGAGATTACAAGTTGATGAAGGCCGGATCCGACGAGCTCATCGAAGAAACCAGGCTTCTGCCTGAAACTGAAATTTGTGTGAACGATTGTGTAAATATTCCTTGATACGGCTTCCCTTATCATTCGAAGGGTTTCATGGTACAAAAGAGGCTCGCCCCAATTGAACAGGATGAGCACCTTGACTGACGGCATTTTGTCGAGCACCATTTTATAGGTGTCGAACGACATCTTTCCCTTGTCATAGTCCTGGTTCTTGGACGCGCAAAGCGGACACTCAAGGTTACAGACGTTTACCGGATCAAGAGTAAGCGCATTAGGAAGACCCGGATGCAGCTCGTTCGGATTAAATTTGAATTTGAGCCAATCGCCGACTTTGTTCTGAACATTTATCGGGACTCTTTGCCAGAAAAAAAGGTAAGCCTGAAAGAGAAAACGGTTCATGCTTACCTGATAGCCTCCCAGTTTTTGTAGATCCGCTTCAACTTGATCAATGGCACTGAACTCAGGAGCCAGGCCGACAGGGTTCTCCAATATCCCCATGCGCGATATCGGCGCGGGGACTCATAGACAGTCGCAGCCCACGTGAATAGGGTTCTCCCACGTTTTCTGATCCTCGTGAAGAGATCGAAGTCCTCACCCGTAATGAGTTCTTCCCTGTAGCCCCCGACGCTCTCGTAAACGTTCCGTCGGATTACCTGAAACTCTCCTCTGGCCATTCCGAATCCCGCCAAATTTGAAAAATAGTAATAGACGTTACAGACGGCGCTGAAACACTTATCGCTCAGTTTCTCCTGTTCCGGCACGCATTTGATGGGGCATGTCATGGCCACGTAGCCGTCGGAAGCGAACTTTCGGTCCGCAGTCGATAGCAGTTTTTCAACGTCGAACTTGACATCGGCATTGATGAACAAAAAATTGTCGCCGCTCGCGGATTTCGCTCCCTTCGACCGGCAAGCCGAGATCGACCTTACTTCTCCCTTCTCGTAGCGGACAACCTTGTCGCAATGCTCATTCGCGATTTCAAGCGTGCGGTCTGTGCTCCCTCCGTCCGAGACAATTACCTCGTAGTCGAACTTGGATTTGAGAGCCGGGTTGCACAGCGATTCGAGGAGACCGGGAAGAAGTTTTTCTTCGTTCAGCGTCGGAATAATAATAGAGTATTTCAAGATCAGAAGTCCGTGGATATGGTTACGTAAAAGATGTGTCGCAGGTCGGTCTGCGACTCGTAGATATTGTCGATCGATTGGAGTGAATAATACAGGTCTATGTAATACTGCCTTATCGGTTCGTAGCGGGCTGAAATCGCGACGATATCGCGGTTGACGCGGAGCCCCTGGAGAAAGTTGTTAACGTACGCGAAATCCAGATCGCCGCGATTTATATCGCCACCGAAGTTCCGAATAATGGGCCCCATGTCGTTAAGGGTCGGCTTGCCGTTGGCGTCCAGGAAACCCTCGCCGGATCTCTGGTGCTCATAAAGAAGGTTCAATGTGATACGATTGGTTAACCAATAATCCATTTCAAGTGCGATTTGATCAGAGTTCGGCGGCAACTGCGTACCTATACTTGTCCCCCAGTTGGTATAATTGTTCATATTCGTCCGGCTCGTATAGACAAACGGGTCAAGTAGAGTGTACTCGAGTTTTGCGGTTAAATTCCTAATGCCGAAAGGCTCGGCGTAAATCATCCCGAGCTGATAGCCGAACTTGTTATCATTCCCGATCGGGCTGCTCTTATTCCCCAATGTGCTGAAGTTCAAATCGTTCATCAGGAAAGAAGCCTGAATTCCGATGTCTTTGCACGGCCTGTACTCTGAATCGAAACCGATCATGGCTTTGGCATTTACTGAAATGTTGGTGTTTAGGCTTGCAGACTCGAGGACACTTATTGGGTTAAAGAACGAGAACATAAAAGGCGTGTTGCTGAGAGTGAGGCTCTGATAAAGTCCGAAGCGAAATGAAGGCGAGAGATTTATGCTCAGATAACCGCCCACAAGATTCTTGGAATTAAGAGGGACGCCAAGTGAATCGCCCTGAAGATTGGCGTAAAAGAAGGTGTATCGGAAGAATTTGTAGTTCAGGTCGAGTCTCGCGAAATCCATCGGCGGCATGTTATTCGAGACCCAAAGTTTATCGATGTACCCGTCACCCAATTCAAAATTATCTCTCCCGAGCGTAACGGCAACCGCGCCGCTGTCTGATTCCCAGCGCAAATAACCCGAGTTGAAAGCGGTGATATATTTATTGTCGACAAATTTTGTAGAAGATATCAGAAGCGGGTCATAACCCTGAGCTACAGAGCGCGCGTACGCGTTTCCTCCGAACGTCTGCCCCTCGGTCACATGGATATAGAACGACACATTGTCATAAAGTGTACCCCGCAGACGTGGACCGATTTCCAAAAGCGACACATTGGCATTGGGAGAGCGTTGAAAATCGTAGCTCCGGTATGAGAGAGCCCCAACTCCATCCAGAAACAACGAGAAATCAGGATCGGCGTAGTAAACGAGATACTTCTGTTCGTCGTCGTTAAATATGTTAAGAAGTCCCCCCGGCAGATGCGAGATAAGAGAAAACGACTCTTTCGTGCTCTTCGATATGTCGTAACTGAACTCGACTCTAAAATCCGCGAGTATCTTTTGCTCGGTGGAAGAAAGTTTAGCCTTTGTCTTCTCGAGCTGGTTCAGGTAAGAAGCGACCCGGCGCCTGCTGATCGGTATGTCGGCGCTGTTGTAGTTTATCAACCCTTTTAGACTCATCATTTCCAGGTAAGGATAAATTCTATTGTCAACCGGCACAAGCTCGGTTTGTGCAAATGACATAACGGGATACAGCAGCGAAATCAGTAATAACGACCGCAATAAACCCGTTGATAGATATTTCATACCGCAATCCCCTTTTAAGCAGTTCAATTGGATTGGCGCGACAGGTCAGCGTGAAGCCGCGCCGGAACGAATTTCAACCTTTCCCTTGCACTGAAGCGCCACCGCCCAGATTGAGCGTCTGCATCTTGACAGCAAATTCCTTTCGACGTTTCTTCTCAAGGAATCGGCCCTGCGTTAGATGATGGAACACCCAGTCCGGATAATGGTACAGCATCATCGCCACGGTCTTCAGGAAGAAAAGCGGATACCTCCTCCAGACTCTCTTGTACACGCCGCCGTCCGTGAAAGTCATGTGATTCATCGAGTCTATGACCCGGTAGAGTTCATAAGAGTCTAGATGATCCGTCCTGATGTTCGCGTTTATGCAATCGTAAGTCGAATAATCGTGCAGGTTTGTGATGTAATTGCCTGCAATAAGTTCTTGTCTAAGTTCAGTACCCGGGTACGGGGTAAGAGTGAAGAAAAGCACCGCGTCGAGACCAAGCTTCTTCGTGTACTCGTAAGTCCTCCAAAGCGTCTCCTTGCCGTCAGACGGATTTCCGACGATGAAGCCCCCGAACACGAAAACGCCATTTTCCTGAAGACTCTTTACTACCGCGGCAGTTTCGCTCGTCTCGAACTGGTTGTCTTTGTTGAAAAATTTCAGCGACTCGTCAGAATCACTCTCGATTCCTAGGAACACCCATTCAAATCCGGCTTTCCTCATCAGCTTCGTTAAGTACATATTTCTGCTAAAGCCCTGCACACTCGCCTGCGTCAGATACTTTATGTCGTTCAGGCCGCGTTCGATTATTCCGTTGCAGAGCTCCTCAAAATGATTCTTGTTAAGAACGATGTTGTCGTCGGTGAAGAATATCGCCCTCGCACCGTGGTCTTTGGCATCCTGGATGTCATCCAAAACTCTTTCGAGGCTGTACCTTCTGTAGCTCCTTCCGTACATTTTCGTTATTGTGCAGTAATTGCAGGTGAATGTGCAACCCCTTGAGGTCTCGACCACGTCCCCCTGGTAACCGAAGATCTTGAACTTCTTGTTCTTTATAACTCTGCAGCTCCTGTCAGGCAACTTTAGCTCTTCGAGGTTAAGAAGGCTGCCGGGAGGATTCTCAATGATTCTTCCGTCTTTCCTAAAAGAAACGCCCGGGATATCCTCGGGGATGCTTCCGTTGTGAATCGCCTCCGTGAGGCGTCGGAAGGCCATTTCCCCCTCTCCGCGTACCACGAAATCTATGTAGTCCATGTCGTCGCTGTGGAGGATTTCGTCGTATGCAACCGTCGCATGGTAGCCGCCAAGGACCGTCTTGACGTTGGGGTTCAACCTTTTTGCGATTTTTGCCAGTTCAAGCATCTCGGCATATTGGAACACCATTGAGCTGAAACCGATCACGTCAAAATGGTTTTTCTGGATGTACTTGGTATAGTACTCTTTGGCGTTGAACCGTACTGCCACGAGATCGAGGATCTTCACATCACAGATATCGTGATTCACGTTGGCAGCTAATGAGGAAAGACCTCCGTTCGGCTGCGTCATCAAAAACGCGCCATACCCGGTGATCCTGGAACTTGCAACAAGCAAACAATTAATCATGTACATCCCCTGACTTAATTATCGCCTCGTGATTTTCGGAATAATATATCGATTATGAACGCACTTCGCAAATTTTATTGTCAAGCCTGCAGCGCCTGAGAGTGTTATATTGTCTCGTTACGGCTGTTAGATGCTCAAAGAAATAAAACGGATCTCAAATGAGGATACAAAACAGCGGCGCTGTTCCCATTTTGGTTTCAATTGCCCTTGTCTTTGGACTAATTCTAAACGCAGAGGGGCAGAGCCGATATGATTCACTGATCACACGCGCGACCGACATGGCATATAACGTGCGCTTCAATGAGGCAGAAAGTCTTTTCACGGAGGCGACGCGTATTTCCCCGAACAGAGGCGAAGGCTACTTCGGGATCGCGCAAATTCACTTATGGATAT
>JAJYOS010000113.1 GCA_021796055.1 Bacteroidota bacterium | reverse complement strand
AACCCGCAGCTTGAGCAGCCTCGCGGTCAGGATGGGGTGTCCGGTGTCCTCGATCAGCTGTTCAGTTTCGGTACCACGTCCCTTAACCGTGTGGAGTATCAGAAGGCTCTTGACGATATCGGCGCCGACGAATCCGCAGGCACGAGCTTCTCGGTTCGGATACTCAAGTCGAATTTCAAGAAGGGCGTGGAACTCCTAGCCGATAATGAGCTGCATCCGGCGCTTCCTGAAATGGCGTTTCAAATCGTCAGGCAGCAGACTGCAGCCACTGTCGCGGGTCAGATAGAGAGTCCCAATTACCTTACAAGACGAGCCATGAACAAGGCTCTCCTTCCGAAAGGCGATCCCGTCCTAAGGAAGGCGACTCCTGCAACAGTCGACTCGCTTACGCTGCAGGATGTCAAGGATTATTACAAAAAAGTCTTCCGCCCCGATATGACAACGATAGTAGTAATAGGGAATATAGATCCGGCGACCGCGAAGAAAGTGATCTGGACATACTTCAAAGACTGGAAAGCGTCAGGTCAGAAACCGCAAACGGAACTGGCCGCTGTTCCGCTAAACAAGCCTTCTGTGGCGCAAGTGCCAGACGCGAGCCGCGTTCAGGACGTTGTCTATCTTTCGGAAGAGCTCGGCATCACGCGATCTAACCCTGATTACTACGCCTTGCAGTTGGGTAACCACGTGCTCGGCGGTGCTTTCTACGCGACAAGATTCTACCGTGACCTCAGGGAAAACAAGGGGCTTGTCTACTACGTCGGCGGCAATCTCGACGTGTACAAGACCCGTGGACGGTATGACGTTGTCTATGGCTGCGACCCCGATAACGTGTCCAAGGCGCGAACCATAATCATACGTGACCTGAAACAAATGCAGGAGACCGAAGTCAGTCAGAAGGAGCTGACACAGGCAAGGGCACTGCTCCTGCGGGAGATACCTCTTTCCGAATCAAGTGAGAACAGTATCGCCTACGGACTCATCGGCAGGGCGGTTGAAGGACTCCCCCTTGATGAGCCCATATTGGCTGCGCGCCGTTATATGAAGCTGACGGCGAAAGATGTCGAAGCCGCTTTCGCAAAGTGGATTCGCCCCGGCGACTTTGTGGAGGTCACCGAAGGGCCGGCGCCCAAATAGCGCGAGGGTTGGCAGTTGGCCGTCGTTTTAAAACGATGGCCAACTGATTTGCTACTAGTTCTGTGGGGGCATAAATTCAACAGGAATCTGGATACTTGAGAGTTCCGAGTGCGCAACAAATAGGGCGAAGGCGGGAAACCAATGACGGGCAAATCAATCCTACCGACTGAGCGAATTGAGAGAAGTATTCTCCTCATCCGAGGCAAGAAGGTCATGATCGATGCTGATTTGGCCACCTTGTTCGGCGTCACGACAAAAAGGCTGAAAGAACAGGTTAGGAGAAACCCTGACAGACTCCCACCGGATTTCGTGTTCGAGTTGACACCCGAAGAGACTTCAGAGGTGGTCGCAAATTGCGACCACCTTGAGCGTCTGAAATTCTCGCCGTATATGCCTTTTGCATTTACAAAGTACGGTGCTTTGATGCTCGCCAATGTCCTGAACAGCCCGCGCGCAATCCAAGCCAGTCTTCAAATCGTGCGCACATATGTGCGTTTGCGTGAACTTCTCTCTTCAAATCCTGAACTCGCCCGCAGGATAGACGCTCTGGAGGAGAAGTACGGCAGACAGTTCAAGGTTGTGTTCGACGCGATTCGCCAGTTATTCGAACCGCCCCGAAAGCCTAAGAACCCGATCGATTTCAGAGTCAGGGAGAAACGAAGCGGATATCGGCGAAGGATGGGGAATTGAACTTGCCGGAAAATTCATGACAGTGAGCGATCAACGATGAGTAAGCCGATACCCCCAATTCTCCAACGTAAGTTCCGTCTGCACTCGTGGGAGGTCGATCGAAAAGGGATCGCCAGGCCGGATATCCTGTTTTCAATTCTCCTCGACAGCGCATGGGCGCACGCCAACCACTCGAAATTCAGTTATGATTCTCTGAAAGAAGAGGGGCAGCTGTGGGTGCTATCGCGTTTCCTTGCCGACATTCATGAACTGCCGAAATGGGACGAAGAGATCAACGTCGAGACATGGAGCAAAGGGACGGACAAACTTTTCGGGCTCAGGGATTTTTTCGTTCTTTCTGAATCGGGCAAGAAGATGGTGTCAGCTACGTCTGCCTGGTTGGTGATTGACAGGAAGACGACACGAATTCAGCGAATTAACCTCGAGGAGGGGGATTTTCCTGTTCAACTGGACCGCCATGCGATAGAGACTAAGTTGGATAGGATAGAGCGGAATAAATCGGATAAGACCGACTTTGAGCATGTCGTCCGGCACACGGACATCGATGTGAACAACCATGTTAACTCATCGAGATACCTGGCCTGGATACTCGACAGCTTTCCGAAGTCTGTGGTCGATGAGAGGAATCTCAAATCTTTTGAGATCAATTTCCTGGCCGAGGCTCAGTCCGGCGATAAGGTTTTCGTGAATTCCTCAGACGCCTCCGATTATCGATATTGTGAAGTGGTGCGCGAAAAGGATAGCGCGGAACTATGCAGGGCCAGGGTCGTGTGGGAATGATGGTGTTACCTTAATCGACTTCCTCCTTGCCCAGATAGTTACCCTTCGAAAGAAATCCGCGGCGCCCATCGAATTCAGCCGCGGACTATTCCTCAAGAAAGGGCTTACTATAGTGGAGCGGCCGGACATCGATAACGGTGAACTAAAGAGCTCTTCCAATATTGGAATCATCACCATAACCGTCACCGGAAGAAAACCAACCGCTTGAACGTGAACGACTGTACCCCGGGCGTGCTTCATGCGTGAGCATCGCCCAGGTCGTGTATCGTTATTTGAATTTCGAGATCCAACGGGTACATTTACTCAAGGAAAAAAGGCAAACACTTGCGGAACCCCGAGCTTATGTGGCAGCTTGGGCAGACAACCAGTCCATTCCATATAAATCGTAAAGGAAGGCTGCAGACCTTCCATTCACGTGAGCTTAATCTGAACGAGTCCCGGTCGTTGAGGGGCTAACGGAATGAGAACCATTTGTCGTGAAAGGAGCTTCGCAAATGAAGCGGTCGAGAAGTAGCTATGTGTTGCCATTTGTAGTCGCCGTTATTTTGAGCCTCACAGGCTTGACTCTGCATCCAGGTGGAAATGGCTCAGCCGAGCTTTCAGGAAGTGCGTGTCTCCCTGTGGATCAGGGTTCCATGGCGGGACATGGCGATTTTCGTTTTTCAAACGTCGCCCTGGTAAGTCATATCACACACGACTTCATTACGTTGATCGACCTGTCCAATAATGAGGTGGTGGATACGATTCATGCCGGAGAAGGCACTGATTTCACCGCAAGAGTTCCTGGGAAGGACGAATTGTACATAGCAGATTTCAATTCAAATGACATTGCGGTGGTTGACGGCCAACGGATGAACAAGCGGACGAAAATTCCAGTCGGCATCCATCCCGTCTGTGTCAGCTTCACGCCAAATGGGAAGACTGCCCTCATCAGTTATCAGTCACAGGACGGGTTGTGGTTCATGGACACGAAGACTCACGCGATCACGCGGAAAATATCTGATGGGACCGGCATGATATACTATCTAAAGAGTCGCAATCTGTTTTACCAGCCCGCGATCTTCCGGCCGTTTGTGCATATCATCGATCCGGTCAGGCAGGAAATCATAAAAAGTGTATGGGTCGGCGGACGTCCGATGAGCCTCGCGTTCACGCCCGACGGAAAGTTCGCGTATATACCGAACTATGATCTCAATGAAGTGCAGGTGTTCAGCACGGCCCTCGACAGCGTTGTGAGAGTTATACCTAAGGTGGGCAATCCGAGGGGAATAGCGATTTCTCCGGACGGCAGGTATGCACTTGTCACAAACGTCACCTCGAACACTCTCACGGTTGTTGGCATAGACAGCAATTCGGTTGTCAAAGTAATACCTGTTGACAGGATGCCCACCGATGTCGCCGTCAGGCCGGACGGGAAGTACGCATACGTCACAAATCAGGGATCGGGATCAATTTCGGTGATCGATATGGCTGGGCTCGATGTCTCCGCCCATATAGAGGTTGCGGACGATCCGATTTCAATCACGATTCCCAATTGACATCGGAAATATCTCAAGGAATTTCCCTCGCAAAATTTAGCCAACGATGTTGCACTTAAGCGCGGCTCGAAATAACTTCATCGAGCCGCGCAGGGGCAGACTGGTCTCTCCTGTCCGCCAAGCTAAAGGTGTTCTGAATCATTCCAATTGAGAATTCAAAAGCAAGAATTTAGAATTAGAATATGACCTGGCAGGAAGCGTATCGCATACTAGAATTGTCCAATCCGAAAACTCTCGAAGAAGTTCGTGAGGCGTTTAGCATACAGGTTAAAGCGTGGCACCCCGACAGGTTCGAAGGAGACGCCAAGATGCAGCGAATCGGAACCGCGAAGATGAAGCTCATCAATGAGGCGTTCAGTTTTGTGAAGAAGAACTGGATGGAGCGGATCGCGTTCACTGTCCCTTACGAATTTCCGAAAGCCGCCGAGCCCGTGAGTTATGTAAAGACCGGGCCGCGTGACATCATCACGGTGCTTGAAAAAGAGACTTCGAAGGCAAAACGAAATAGGCTTATTGTCGGCGCCAAGCGTGTCCACGAATATCTGGGCGATGCGACGCTGACGGTGACATACTCCGACCATCGGTCGCGAGAAATGAAACTGAAGGTCGGTGAATCTGCGACTGTCGAGTTCGGCCGGTTAGCGCGCTTTGAGATCAGGCTCCTTCAGGTGAGGCAGGTTTACAAGTCCAAGCGAGGCGTGCCGTTCCCGCTCTTTTTCTCGGCGGCGGATCTTACGGTTACAAGGCTGGACGACTAGCGGAATGGGCATTGCAAATGTTGAAAAGAAATGAGTAAGGAAATGGATGGTACAAAGCGTTCCGACATAAAACCCGGCCTGAAGGTCGCCATAGTCCTCAAGCAGGACCAGCGGACCGGCAAGCTGACTGAAGGGATTGTTAAGGATATCCTTACTAACTCTTCGACTCATCCACACGGGATAAAGGTCCGCCTCGAATCTGGTGAGGTTGGCAGAGTTAAGAGGATTGACGGGTAATGGAACCCGTAGAAGTCTCCGCACTCTAAGCTATAGTCATCTCTTCGCCCATCAGTCCAAATCATGCCCGCGTTGATTTGTTTGATTCGCTTGATGCAGCCATTAATCCGAAAATACATGATTCCATTATTCAACGATCCCTTTCCACTCGTGATTCGTTGCTTCTCTCGCCATGATAGCCTAGATTTTGTCTGCATGTCCAGTCAGGAAAATTTTCAATTGAGACCGCCGCTTTGTCCGTATGATCTTCGGGCAGATTCGGCAATTCACAAACATTATTCACAATTCTCCAAAAAGGGGATGACTCAATGAATGAAGAAGCTATCCAGGGGCTGAAGCCGGAAAGAGTGTGGCATTATTTCAAGGAGATCAGCGCGATCCCGCGCGGCTCAAAGAACGAAAAAGCGGTTCTCGAATATATCAAGAAGACCGCCGCGGCGATGGGGCTGAAAGTTAAACAGGACAAGGTCGGAAATGTTGTCGTTTCGAAGCCGGCAAGTCCGGGAAAAGAACATTCCACCACGGTTGTCCTGCAGGTGCACACCGACATGGTCTGCGAGAAGAACCGTGAAGTGCAGCACGATTTCCTGAAGGACGGGATAAAATTTCACAGGGAAGGCAACTTCATCAAGGCAGAAGGAACCACGCTCGGTTCCGACGACGGCATCGGCGTCGCCTCTCTTCTCTCGCTTCTGGAAGATAAGTCGCTTGTTCACGGACCAATCGAAGGACTCTTCACAATCGACGAGGAAACAGGTCTTACAGGCGCGAACCACATTGAGCCCGGATTCATTACCGGAAAAATCATGATGAATCTCGATTCCGAAGAGGAGGGCGTACTTTACATCGGCTGCGCCGGCGGACTCGATACGACGATCAACATCCCGGTCAAGAGAAAAGCGGTCACCGGCAAGAATGCGGTTCTCAACTTGATGATCCGCGGTCTGAAAGGCGGACATTCCGGCGTCGATATCCATCTCGGCCGCGCCAACGCGATTAAGCTAATGACCAGGACTCTGCTGGCCATCGATTCGAAGACAAAGATGAAGCTCGTCTCGATAGAAGGCGGAAGCAAACACAACGCCATCCCGCGCGAGGCTGAGGCAGTCATCATCGTGCCTGCTGCCGATGAAGCTAAGGCGGAGAAGGCTGCGGCAGAATGCGAACAGAATTTCAGGAACGCATTCGCTTCGACCGATCCTGAGGTGAAGGTGCTTGTCGAGAAAGGTAAGAAGGCGAAGCCCGCCTTTGACGATAAGTCGAAGCTGGCGGTACTCGACGCGTTGAACGCTCTGCCGCATGGGGTCATAAGAATGAGCAGCGATATCCCTGACCTGGTAGAGACGTCGACTAATGTAGCGGTGGTTAAGACTTCTGCCGCAGGCGTCTCGGTAGTTACCAGCCAGAGAAGTTCAATCGAGTCCGAAAAAGAAATGATCGCCTCACATGTCGCGTCTGTTGGAAAACTCTCCGGCGGGAAGATCAAACCGAGCGATGGCTACCCTGGGTGGCAGCCAAACGTCGGTTCAGCCGTTCTTAAGAAAGGCAAAGAAGTATACAAGAGTCTTCACGGGAAGGAGCCTGAGGTGAAGGCGATTCACGCCGGACTAGAGTGCGGTATCATTAACGACCGCGTTGGCGGAGGGGTCGATACGATTTCGTTCGGTCCGACGATAATTGGCCCGCATTCGCCGGATGAGCGCGTCGCTATTGACAGCGTGGAGAAGTTCTATAAGTACCTGACGGAGTTTGTTAAGTCTGTCGCGTGAATAGGTTATAGGCAAAGAGGCGCAGGACGGGATTGTCCGCCCTGCGCCTGGCTTTCCAGTAGTCATTGGGATTTGTTCACGTTCGCATCGGAGAAATGTCGGAGGGCATGCTCCGTCGTATTGCACGACAATGTTATTCGATAGAGTCGGTCTACAGTCTAGGAGAAGTCAAACAGGGAGATGCTATGAGGTTTGCGGGAATCTACGGAATAATCGTGGGTATATTGATTTTTGCTGAATGGTTTTACTTTCTATTGACGGCACAGGTCCCGGAACTTGATGCCGTGCCTTTCGAAACCGTTTTTCATCTTGCCGCCGAATTTCTGACGTCCATGATAATGGTAGCGGGCGGCGTCGCGGTGCTTCGTCGGGAACCGTGGGCGTCGAGAGTGTATTATTTAGCTTCGGGAATGCTGCTCTACGCGGTGATCAATGGGGTGGGCTATTTCGTCCAGCTTAGAGAATGGTCGTTCGTGGCAATTTTGGCAGTTCTGTTTCTCCTAACCGTTGTTAGCGTTGGGAAAGTGGTCAGGGCCGTGAAAGCCTGACCGCCCACGCTGCTCATTCTATTCCAACCATGACTAAAATGAAAAAAGAAAATAAAAGAAAACGCGTCTACGAACTGGAAAGGATCGGCAATGCCAGAACCGTTCAGCTTTACGCCGATGGATTTGAATCGCTGACCAGGAAAGAAAAGATTTTCGCTTACTACATGGCCAAGGCCGCTATTGCAGGCAGGCCCGTCGCTATCGACCAGACGAACAGATACGCCATTCAGATCATGCATCTTTGCGAAGAATTGCTCAGGAATCCGAAGGGAATTCCCGCGAAAACTCTGAAGGCGATCGGCGAGTACACGAAATTGTTCTGGATCAATAACGGGATGTACGACCACAATACTGCGAGGAAGTTCGTCCCGGCGTGCGCCCCGGCTGAATTCGAGAAAGCGCTGCGCATCATCGCCGAAAGAGAGAAGGACTCACGCGATGCTAAAGAGCGCCGCATACAGACTTTCCGAGAAGTCAGGCGAGCCATCTTCGACCCGAAGTATATGGCTGTCGTAACAGATAAGACTCCGGGGCATGACTTCATTGCTCAAAGTGCAAATAATTTCTACGAGGGGCTGACAACCGCCGAGGTCGCCGGGTGGGCACGCAAAGGAAACGAGAAGAATCCTCTCAATTCCAAGGTGATTAAGAAGAATGGCAGGATGGTAGAACTTGTATGGCGTGCAGGGAGCGGTTCAATACCGGAAGGGCTGTATGCCCGCCAGCTCACCGACGTAATATCGAACCTCGAAAAGGCGAAGGGCTTCGCGTCGGGCAAGCACCAGGCGAAAACGCTCGGCCTTCTGATAAGATTCTTCAGGACTGGGAAGCTTTCCGATTGGGAGAAGTTCAACATCAACTGGGTGAAGGACCAGTCGAACGTTGATTTCATCCTCGGGTTCATTGAAGTCTATATGGATCCGCGGGGACAGAAGGCGAAGTTTGAAGCGGTGATTCATTTCACGAATAAAGAGCAGACTAAGCTGATGCGGAAACTCGCGGCCAACGCGCAGTATTTCGAGAATCGCGCGCCGTGGAAAGATGAGTTCAAGAAGAAAAATGTCAAAGCTCCCATCGCGAATGTGGTCAATGTGATTGTCGAAACGGGAGACGCGGGTCCAGTCAGCGCCATCGGAATCAACCTGCCTAACGAGCAATATATTCGGCAGCTCTACGGATCCAAGAGTGTCCTTCTTCATAATGTTGTGGCGGCTTACAAGGCGTCGGAGCCGAAAGGACTCCTGGAAGAGTTCTGCTTCGATCAGGCCGAAGTTAAGCGCGCGAAGAAATACGGCCAAATTGCAGACGACCTGCACACCGGCATGCATGAAGTGCTGGGACACGCGTCGGGAAAGGTCAGCGATAAGCTCAAAGGCGACCCGGCGGATCATCTCCCCGGTTACTACTCGACGCTTGAAGAGGCGCGCGCTGATCTCGTCGCGCTATGGAACGTATTCGACCCAAAGCTGAACAAATTGAAGATGGTCGACTCGGACGACGTTGCAAAGGAAATGTACGACTCGTACGTCAGGAACGTTTTCCTTCAGCTCAGAAGGATACCGACCGGAAACCAGCTCGAAGAAGATCACATGAAGAACCGTCAGATGGTGGTCAACTATATACTGCGCAATTCCGACTCGATTGAAGTCGTCAGAAGAAGGGGTAAGACATATTTCCATATAACTGATTACCGGAAAATGCGCGACACGGTGGGCCAACTTCTCGCCGAGGTGATGCGTATAAAAGCGGAGGGTGATCTTCCCGCGGCTAGATCGCTGGTCGATACTTACGGCTTGAAGATCAATACCTCGTGGCGAGATGAGGTAATAAAGAGGATAAAGAATCTGAACGTGTCTTCTTACACCGGTTTTGTCATGCCCGATTTCAGCCCTATTTACGACAAAAAGGGGAACATCGCCGACATCAAATTGGAATACCCGCTCGACCTCACTAAGCAAATGCTTGAATATTCCAAGGGGGCAGCATAACTTCTCCCGTCAGGAAATAAGGGGAGATCTTCCGTAGCACCTTCTTTTCGATAAAAGGAGGTATGTGGCGATGAAAAACGCCGCCATTTTGTTTGTCGCAAGTCTTTTGGCTGAAGCCGGACTAAGTTGCTCGGGCAATTCCTCCGGACGGGGAGTTCCACAGGTCAGCGCTAACCTCCGCCAGTTGAGCGGCTGCATTTCTAAAGTCTCTTCAGCGTCGCAAGCACGCGATTTATCTTTCGCCTATGAATTCGGCGACACACTCTATGTCAGCTTCATGTTGCCGGGGAACTGCTGCCCTGACTCGAACAGATTTGCCACGTGGTACGATGTCAGCAACGATACTCTCTACGTCGCCGCGACCGACACTGCCGCGAGGATGTGCTACTGCACATGTAGCTATGTTCTCAGGGCTGAGTTCGTTAACCTGCCGCTCAATCGCTATACCTTCATCTGCACAGGGCCTGATGACAACGGTAAGGTGTACTACGATGAAACTGTCGTACGGAAATCCTGATGCGTCCCCTCTCGCAATAACTAAACTAAGAAAGGGTGTGCGTAAGATGAAACGATGTCAATGCGCCCCGCTTATTGTCGTCGCGGCTTTACTGTTCGCTGCCTGCGGCGAAAAGTCTTCGGTTCCGAGCGCCTCTCAACCCGCTGCATCCGTAAGCCAAGTCCCCGGCTGTTTGTCGAGCGCAGGTCTTTACAAAAGTACCGCATCTTTGGCGGACTTCACTTACGAATTCACGGTCAGTAAACTTTCGCTAAACTTTGTGTTGCCGGATAAATGCACGGCGGATTCAATCAGATTTGCAACGTCCTATAAGTTTGAAGGCGACACGATATTCGTTACTTCTATCGATACCGCGACCATAAACGCGCGATGTCCTTGCAATTATCTCATTCACGCTGAGTTCGAAGGACTGCCGCTCGACAGGTACTATGTAGTTTGCACAAGGATTGATGACGGGGTGGAAACGGTGCCGTACAGCCGATACGTGTACCGTGACGACGCGCGGGGAACAAACGAGGAGATCGTTTACTCCAATGGGTTCGAGACGGGCGCTGATACCGCGGAATGGATTGGTTACGGTTCGATGCAGCTGAGCAACGACGTGCCGCCGGGCGGAGGGAATCGATCATTGTTTGTTTCCGGAGGCTGTACCGTTCCGCACGCGGCATTCAGGATCGGTGAAGTCTCTCAGGACAGCCGCTTCATACTCAGATTCTGGGGGAAGAGACTCTTTGGGAGCGGAGGAGTCGGACTCGGATTCAGTCAGAGTCCCACAAGCGGTATCGGAGTCAATGTCGTTGATTCAACCTGGACGCATTACGAATCTCAAGACGTTTTTTACTGTCCCGCCGATTCGACTCTTTGGCTCAATGTTAATGCAGGTGGATTTGTCCCCGGTGCAATTCTGGTAGATGATATTCAGGTTGTGAAAGTGAAATAGCTGTGGCTTCCTATTCCGTTTTACTATATTAACTCTACCTTACTGGAAGGGATGCGTAATGGATTACAACGAGCTGTCTGCGTATGTCGACTCGCGTAAGCGGGAATATCTTAATGAACTTTCGGGGATAATCAGGATAGAGAGTGTTTCGGCCGACCCGTCGAAAAAGAAAGAGATGGTCCGTTGCGCGGAAAGCATTTCTAGCCTAATGCGGGAAGCCGGTATTGAAAATGTCACGCTCTTTGAAACAGGCGGTAACCCGCTCATTTACGGCGACTACAAACACGCGGAAGGGAAGCCGACGGTTCTTGTCTATGGTCACTACGACGTGCAGCCGGTGGATCCGCTCTCGGAGTGGGAGACTCCGCCGTTCGAAGCGACTGTGCGCGGCGACGATCTCTACGCGCGTGGTTCCAGTGACGACAAGGGACAGCTCTTCATGCACCTCAAGGCCTTCGAAGCGTTCAGGAAGCTGAATGAA
>JAJYOS010000629.1 GCA_021796055.1 Bacteroidota bacterium | reverse complement strand
GAGGCTACATATCGTTCGTCTCGGATCAGTTCCGGCAGATACAGCTTTTCTTCGAGTTGCGCCACACATCCTGGTATACCCCGCAAGCGGGAGAGTTCCTCAGGCATGAAGGTGTAAGCGCCATAGCGGTAGATCAACCTTTGCTGAAGGGAATGGTCGAGCTAATCCCTGAAATTGCAGGTGAGACAGGGTACTTCCGGCTCCATGGCAGGAACAGGACGATGTGGGAGGAGAGCAGGAAAACGCTCGCGGAAAGGAGATCGCCTTCCGGTGTCTCGGGAAAGGACGATCCCGGCAGAAACGACAGGTATAATTACCTTTACAGCAGCGCAGAGCTGGATGAAATTGAGGGAAAAATCCGAAGAGTCGCTGAAAGATGCAAGCGGATATATGTCGTGGCGAACAACCATCCGATGGGCAAAGCGGTCGCGAACGCGCTTGAGCTTGTGAAACGCCTGCGGAATCAGGAGCGCGTCAGGATGCCCGATACCGTCTTCAAATACTTCCCCGAACTGGAAAAGATAGCGGAAAGAGTGAGCGCAAGCCCGAAAGACAGCCTGTTTTGATAATAAACCGGCCCGAACTGCTTGCCGATTATTCTGGTTTCTCTCGGTTAAGCATCTTATTTTTTGATGACGAATTCTGATCTGCGAGCAAATTCCTTTATACCATATTAGACAATCATGCTTGAGCGCGACTACATATTACGCATGTTTACGATGCTCGGAAGAGCCCTGGCGAGAATACTATTCTTCAAGGAAACCAAGAACTATGATGCCGCGCTCCTTGAAGTGGAAAACAGCGGCCTTTCATTTCTCGGCCTGAACACGGAAACGTTGGAGCGTCTGCCGGTCGACGGGTTGAAGGACGTGCTCGGCTCCGATCCAATCCTTCTCCAGTCCAGATTGTACACTGCAGGAGTCCTCCTGAAGGAAAAGGCGGAGATACTTGAGGCGATGGGAAAGGAGGATGAGAGTGCCAGGCTGTACATGAAGTCCCTCCGTCTCCTCACCGCTGAAATCAAAGGTATCGAGGAAATTGATGACCGGAAGGGAATCGTCACGGTTGACTCGGTCGTAGACAAGCTGAAAGAGTATGACGTCCCCGACGACCTGAAGCGCCGACTCGTCGAGTATTACGAATATACCGGCCGGTACGACAAAGCGGAAGATCTGATCTTCGAGATGGTCGAAGGTAATCCGGGATTTGTGCCGGACGGAATATCATTCTACGAGAGGCTTCTGGCAAAGTCCGACACGGAACTTGAAAACGGCCGGCTCCCGCGGGGTGAAGTCCTCGATGCGCTCGCCGCTCTGCGCGTTAAGTCGGCCGGAGTGAAGGAGGAATGATGTTGTCACAGTCCTTCATCGAACCGGTGTGCACGGCAACCCAACCGATATTACAGGAGTAAAATGTCAAAGCAGAAAATAAAAGATACAAAACTTCAAGTGAAAATGACTCAACAAACGGACCTCTCTGGACTGAGCTTGCTGGGAAAGAGGACCTCGGCAAAGAAACAGCTTGAGACATTTCCGAACCATCATCGCGGAAGGAATTATGTGGTCACTCTCAGGACGGATGAGTTTACCTGTCTCTGCCCGGCGACGGGGCAGCCTGATTTCGCGAACCTGACAATCGAATATATCCCCGACAGAAAGATCGTCGAATCGAAATCCCTGAAACTGTACCTCTGGTCGTTCCGGAATGAGGGAGTCTTCAACGAGCACGTCGCGAATGTAATTCTCGATGACCTGATCGCGGCCCTCTCTCCGAAGTGGTGCAGGGTCAGCGCGGATTTCGCCGTAAGGGGTGGAATCGCCATCAGCGTGGAAGCAGAACACGGAAAGAGATGAGTTTTCCCCGCCATACTGATGGCCGGGAGCGCTGGCTTCCAGCCATCGCAGCAGTCTTCGTTACAAGTCTCATCGTTTCCAATATCATCGCCGAGAAGCTGTTCGCTTTAGGCCCGGTCTTTCTACCCGCCGGAACAATCGTTTTCCCGATCTCTTATATCTTCGGCGACGTCCTCACTGAGGTCTACGGCTATGCCCGCGCGCGGCAGGTTATATGGATTGGGTTTGCCTGCAATTTGTTTGCGGTTGTTGTTATCCTCATCAGCATTCATCTTCCCCCGGCGTCGATATGGGATGCGCTCGGATCCCCTGCTGAATCGCAGAGGGCGTACGCGGGGATATTCAATTTCGCTCCGCGCCTTCTCGCAGCTTCTTTCGTCGCCTACCTCGCGGGTGAGTTCCTCAACTCCTACGTTCTCGCGAAGATGAAGATTGCTACCGGTGGGAGGCACCTATGGACTCGGACCATCGGCTCGACTCTCGTCGGACAGCTCGCAGATTCCGGTATATTCATTTCTCTCGCATTTGCCGGGATGGTGCCGCTGAGGGGGCTCGAGGCGCTCGTGGTCTCGCAATGGCTGGTGAAATCAGGTTACGAGGCCGCCGCCACTCCGCTGACTTACGCCGTGGTTAATTTCCTGAAGCTGGAGGAGAACCGCGATCATTTCGACTACGGCACCAATTTCAACCCTATCATTTGGAATCCCCCGGCCGGGGATTAACGGGTAAAAGAGGGGAGTATTGTCGTTACCGGCGTGGAAGTGCGTGGAAGATC
>JAJYOS010000112.1 GCA_021796055.1 Bacteroidota bacterium | reverse complement strand
GCCGTAATACCTGTAAAGCGTAACTCCTATCCCTACGGTGTCGGCAGCTTCAGGATTCTCGCCGACCGACCGGAGCCGCAGTCCGAAACGCGTTTTAAATATTATGAAATGACTCGCGATCACGATGAATATCGTGGCTAGTACCAGAGGATTTCCGAGGAGGTTCGCTACGTCCGGCTGGTTCTCTATGAAACCAAGGTGGATGTGCGGGAGTCCGGCAATCCTCGGGGAATTGCTGGAGCTCTGGAAGAGTATCTCAAGCACAAACTTCGTTATGCCCACAGCAAACAGATTGATCGCGATGCCCGATATTATCTGGTCGGCTTTTATATGTATCGAGATAACGGCATGAATCAACGCGGTGAGGAGTCCGCCGGCTATGCCGCATGCGACCCCGAACAGCGCGCTTCCTGTGTAATACGTTCCGACGGTTGCGCAGAAAGCTCCGTTGAGGATAATACCCTCGAGGGCTATGTTTACCACTCCGCCCCTTTCGCTGTATACGCCGCCTAACGAAGCCAGCGAGTAGGGGACCGTTATCCTGATCGTCTGTGCCAGGAATGCGAGAGAGAAAATCTGGCTAATCATTTATGCTTAATGTCCTCTTCTTCAGGAAGTTTACCAGTATCTTTCTGAAGATCTTGTTAGACGATATCACGAAGATGATGACGATAGCCTGGAGAATACTGACGAGCTCCTTAGGCACCATCGTGTTGATGACGAGTCCGCCGTATTCGAGCATCCCGAACAACAGTGCCGCGAGTATGACTCCGAAAGGATTGTTGTTTCCGAGCAATGCGACCGCAATCCCCATGAAACCCGTACCGGTGGAGAAGCCCTCTTCAAAATAGTACTTGTATCCCATTACGTAGTTTGTCCCGACAAGTCCTGCAATCGCGCCTCCGATAACCATACTCACTATTATGTTCTTCGAGACGCTGATGCCGCCGTACTCCGCCGCCTTCGAATTCAGGCCGACGACTCTCAGCTCGTAGCCATACCTGGTCCTGTCGATGTAGTACCATACAAATAGTGCCGCCAGGAGGGCGATGACAATCGAAAAGTTGACGGGGGAGCCCTGGAATCCGGAAAACACGGCGTCAAACCGCGGGATTCTCCCTGTCGGTGCTATGGACGGAGTGTGCACTGTGGCGGGAACGTTGAAAACATTCGTCACGAAGAAGCTGACCAGAGCAGCCGCGACAAAGTTCAGCATAATCGTATTGATGACCTCATGCGCTCCTGTCTTGGCCTTGAGATAACCCGGGATGAATCCCCAGATTCCTCCGCCGACCATCCCGGCCAGGACGAGAAGGGGGATCTCGATGAAAGCGGGAACGCCGACCGTGTACATGCCGACAAGCGCAGTCATGAATGCGCCTATCTGCAGCTGGCCTTCCGCTCCGATGTTGAAGAGACCCGCCTTGAAGCAAAGAGCGACGGAAAGGCCCGTGAAAATCAGCGGCGTCGTCTTAAACAACAACTGGCCGACGCCGTAGGAGTTGCCTAGCGTCTGCGAGAACAGTACCGAATACACCTGAAATGGATCCTGACCCACGATGAGTATGAATATTGCGCCCACCGCAAACGAAAGGACAACCGCGAAGATCGGAATCAGGAAATTTTGTGTTGCAGGGTGTTCCAACCAGTGTCTTTTTTCCGTCATATCTTCAGCTGCCCACGGCTTTCATTTGAGAGTCTCCCTTCGATCCGGTCATGTAAAGTCCAAGCTCGCTTTCTTCTACCTTACTGTTCGGGAATACCTTCACTATTCTTCCATCGTACATGACCGCTATACGGTCGGACAGGCTCAGGATCTCGTTGAGGTCGGCCGAGACCAGGAGAACGGCTTTGCCCGCGTCTCTCGCCTCGACAAGAGTGCGGTGAATGAATTCGATTCCGCCGATGTCCACGCCGCGGGTCGGCTGGCTCGCTATGATGACCTGCGCGTTCCGTGAAAGTTCCCGGGCAATTATAACCTTCTGCTGATTTCCGCCCGATAGCCCGCGTGCATGAATATCAGGATCTACGGGACGGATATCGTATTTCGTTATTAAAAACCTGGCGTTGTCCATAATTGACTTCCTGTTAACAGCCAGGCGCGAACTGAATTGCGGTTGATTATGCAGACCGAGTATCAGGTTCTCTTTGACATCCATTTCCACAACGAGTCCGCGCTTGATTCTGTCTTCCGGAACATGTGCCAATCCGCGTGCAAAGACATCTCTCGGTGTAAGTCCGGAGATACTGATGCCGTCGAGTGTAATCGAACCTGATGACGGCTTCATAAGCCCGGCGATGCATTCGACAAGCTGCGACTGACCGTTGCCCTCCACTCCTGCAATCCCGAGAATCTCACCCGAACCGACTTCGAGTGAAACTTTCTTCAACAAGCTGATGCCGCGTCTGTCGACGTAGCTCAAATCGTTGATTGCCAATACCGGCTCACCCGCCTTTTTCTCGGCCTTCTCGACCCGGAGCAGTACCGGTCTGCCAACCATCATCTGTGCCAGTTTCTGGGGATTCGTCTTTGCTGTCTCGACCTCACCCGCGATCTTTCCTTTACGCATGACCGAGACGCGGTCGCTGATCGCCATCACTTCATTGAGCTTGTGGGTGATCAGGACTATCGTCTTGCCTTCCTCTTTCAATTCTGATAGAATCTTAAAGAGCTGAACCGCTTCCTGCGGTGTCAGCACTGCGGTGGGTTCGTCGAGAACGAGTATGTCCGCTTTTCTATAGATCGCCTTGAGGATTTCAACCCGCTGTTGGATACCGACACCGATGTTTTCCACCTTCTCGTCCAGCGGCACTGACAGTGAAAATCTCCCGGCAAGCTCCGATATCTCGGCTGTCGTTTTCTTCAGGTCGAGAAGAGAATACCTTGTTGTCTCAGCGCCGAGGACGATGTTTTCAAGAACAGTGAGCGGCGGCACCAGCATGAAGTGCTGGTGGACCATGCCGATCCCGAGACGAATGGAATCGTGCGGGGATCTGATTGAGACTTCTTTCCCGTGTATCCTTATGCGGCCCGAATCGGGCTGATAAAGGCCGTAGAGTGTCTCCATGAGAGTTGTCTTGCCGGCACCGTTTTCACCGACAAGAGCATGAATCGAGCCGGACTCCACTTTCAGCGTTATGTCGTCGTTCGCTGTGGTCCGTGCAAAGCGCTTGGTGATATTAAGAAGTTCTATAGCGTATGGCATTGGCTACCGGGATTACTGCGTAGGAACTTTTATTTTTCCGTCAATTATATCCTTGCGCAGCTGTTCAACTCGCTGATAAACTTTTTCCGGAATCAGTGGCTTATTGTTGTTGTCGTAAACGAAGTCTACGCCATTGTCCCTGAGTCCGAATACTCTGGGCGTGCCGCCGTCGAACTTTCCTTCCTTCCACTCCTTGATGATGTCGTAAACCGCCACGTCACCCTTCTTGACCATGCTTGTCAAAACACGGCCGGGAGCTTCGTTCCACTGGTCCATATCCACGCCGATGGCATACTTCTTCATCTCCCTTGCCGCCTCAAAGACGCCAAGCCCTGTAACTCCTGCTGCATGATAAATAATATCGGCCCCCTGAGAGTACTGACTGAGTGCTAATTCCTTCCCCTTCGCCGGGTTCTTGAAAGCTTCTCCGGTTACTCCGGCATACGCGACGAGTACTTTACACTTCGGGTTGACATACTTCACTCCCGCCTCGTAACCAGCCTGGAACTTCCTGATAAGGGGAGATTCCATCCCACCGACAAATCCGACTTTGTCGGTCTTTGTCATTAGTCCTGCTATCGCCCCAACGAGGAAAGAACCCTCATTTTCTCGGAATTCAATCGGAATCAGGTTCTTAGGCACCGCTTTCGTCGAATCGTAGGTGTAATCGATGCAGGCAAATTTCTTGTCGGGGAAGGCTTTTGCTACGTCGGTGATGTCGTCCGTGAATATGAAGCCGACACCGAATATGAGGCCAATGCTTTTTCTGCTGGCGAGCTGCCGCAACGCAGACTCGCGATCTGATCCGCCGCCCGGCTCGATATACTGGTACTTTATTCCCAGGCTGTCCTTGGCCATCTGCAGCCCGCGATAAGCCTGGTCGTTGAATGATTTATCGCCTCGACCCCCGACGTCGAAGACGAGCCCGACTTCACTGTTTGGGGGAGCGGAAGGCTGACTCTTTCCGCAAGATTCGAAAAGTAAAGCCGTACCGGTCATGAGAACCACGGTAAGAGCGACTAAGATACCATTCTTCATTTCTGGCTCCTGTTAAGAAAAGGTAAGACTGTGCGTAATGAAATGGGTATCGGGGAATACCATCTCACTCAGCTGGCGGGACAAAGCATTTTCTGCATCGGGCCTCATAGATGTCCTTCGCCCCGACAAGGACGCGATCTCCTTGATGTGTTTTGCGCTGGGTCCTGTCTGCAGGATTTCCGCAAACCATGCAGATTGCGAGTGTCTTGGTAATGTACTCCGCAATCGAAAGCAATTGCGGCATCGGCTCGAACGGCTTACCGCGATAGTCCTGGTCGAGACCGGCGACAATGACTCTCTTCCCCTCATTGGCGAGCGATTCACAAACATCGACTAATTCCATTCCGAAGAATTGTCCCTCATCGATCCCGACGACATGGGCGTCTTTGCAGAGCGGCGGAATCTCGAGTGCGGAGTCAACTACGACTGACTTCAGCCGGTCGTCACTGTGTGAGACTATGTGGTCGTCGCTGTATCTCTTGTCTATGCGCGGTTTGAAAATTGACACACTTTGTCGGGCAATCTCCGCTCGTCTCAGGCGGCGAATTAACTCCTCAGTCTTTCCACTGAACATGCAACCGCAGATCACTTCAATCCAACCGGTCTCCCGGGGGGCGTAATGTAAGCTAATCTCTTCCATTCAACAGGGTTTTTGATGTGAAAGCATCGGGGAGGAGGGAGGTCAACCTTTCTGTCTTCAGGTCGCCTTTAGAGTTAGTCATATAAACTTCTATGTCGCCTGCCAGCTCGAAAAGCACTTGCCTGCAAGCGCCGCAGGGAGTACAAAAATCTTCCGCATCCGACACAATTGCGATTCTCGTGAATTCAGATTCTCCTGCTGTAATTGCCGTCCACACCGCTATCCTCTCCGCACACATCGACAGGCCGTAGCTGCTCGATTCCACATTGAATGCAGAGTAAGTTTTCCCGCTGCGTGTTTCGAGCGCGGCTCCGACACGAAAATGTGAAAACTTTGCTTTCGATTTGTCCCTTGCTTCGCTTGCGGCAGTGATGAGCGCAGACTCTGACGCGGTGGTTTTTATCAGCATTGTGAAAAATATACCAGCGACTGTGCAGAAAATCAAGGATTTTGCGGCCTTGGTGGCACGCTGAGTGTCGGTTATGCCTTCTGTGGAGAGATGCGGGGAGAGAGGACTATTTCCGCATTGCCGCAGGACTCGGTGAAACGTATTCGTAGATTGTCGGAAGATTTAATCCTCTTGCGAAATCTGAAGAGAAATACAGACGATTACGCAGTAGGGTGATATCTGTAACGTTTCCGTGTACGGAGAGGAGTCTCCTTGGTGCGACGCCATTCTTGGAGAGCCAAATACTCGTTGAATCTCCTTCCTCACGTGTCAGATAAAGATCATCTGAATTCATGCGTGCCAGCGATATGCGGAACGGGGGGGACGAGGTCTTCAGTGAACCATCGGCAACGTTATAGTTGGCAACAGCTTGCGAACCGCCGAGCGAGTCTATGACAAATGTGATTTCATTATCATTGCCTGAGTTAAACGCAGCCTGGACAACCTTGAAAGGCATGAAATCCAAAGTGTCCGAAACGGAAATCCCGCCTGACTGGAGACTGACAATATATAGTCTGCCGTTTCTCAGGAACGAGCCCCAATCTCCATCGGCGCTGATGGAAGCCGAACTTCCGGAAAAGTAAGCGCGGGCATTCTCAGTCCTGAAATAGCATATATTTTCCGCGCCGTCGACCAACCCGATGGCGTAGCTCTCACCGTTTTGGTCGGAAACGTACGCATAACAATGGTACGACTTGTCGTCCGGTACATGGACTTCGTGAGGCACAAAGTGCACCGAGCCGGAGTCGAAAGTGATGTAAGTCAACTCCCCTTCGTTCAGTCCGGGACTATAGGCTGGCACGCTAAGTTCCGTACCCGTCAGCACGGGCGTGACCGGAGAGGGGAAATGATGCACCGGGGTGCGGTCCCCGAAATAGAGAGTTGCGGAAACAGCTGCGATCACGACGGCTGTGGTTACGGCGCGTGTGGCCCAGAAGTGTTTGGGAACAAGGTGAAGCTGGAAGAAGAAGTAATAGACGTAAAGGACAACCAGCAGGAAGAAACGTTCGTACAAAAGAAACGGCGATGTGACTCCCATGTATGTTTTCAACGCAGCATAAATCGGTATGCACAACAGGGCGTAGAGTAGAAGGACGAATCTGGCTGATTTCATCCGATCCGTCTCGATCGCAATCTCAGCGAGACTTACGATTGCTGGCGCGAGCAAAATCATCTGGGATGTAGTCCCGGTAGGCGACAGGAAGACTATGGGAAACGACGCCGCGATGAGAGATTCCCTCAAATCGTTCTTCTCTATGCCTTTGTAAAAGAAATAACAGGGAGGAACGATTATGCTTGCCTTGAATATTGATGCGGCCAGAATGTATGCGCTTTCGGAGGTAAGCAGAGGATGTGCATTAAGCGTGGCATCGTAGACGAAAAGCGTTCTGAAAAACGACCAGGCAGTCTGGCAGGAAATTGAAAAGGGGTTCTGGACCCTTCCGTTAAGGTAGAAAGGAAAAATTCGCTGCAGGTAGAAAGAGACGACAGACTGGCCGACGATCAAATAGGTTACGCCGAAGAGCACAATTGAAGTGGCGGCGAAGTAGAAAAACACCTTCCATTTCTTGGACACGAGGAAGAGTATCGCCGGAACGGCCGCAAAGACTTTGAACGGGAAAATAATTCCCAGCGCGGCTCCGGCTATCCCGTCTGCTCGGTAAGAAGAGGCGTAGAAGGCCAATACCAGCAGGAGCGCGAGAATAATGTACGGCTGGCTCTGACCGAAGTTTGCGGCAAGTGCAAAAGAAGACGCCAGGAAAATAGAGTATGTCCTGCTGACCGATGCCTTCGCCACTATTGCAGTGGCATGGACAAGGAGCACCAGCGCTGCCACATTGATCGCGGCGAGAATCAGTCTCGATATAACTGGAGGAGGGATAGACAGGAGCGAGTCGACAGGAATGAATGCAGGCGACGACGTAGAGAAGAACAGAACCCTGCTTGACAGGCCGCTTGCATCGATCAGCTTTTGAAAATCCGGGAAACGGTAAAAGAGCGTCGGATCGACTCCCGCCAGAAAATTCCTGCCGACCACGTATGAGACAATGAAGTTTCCCTCCGAGTGAAAAAGGCCCGGCAGGATGCCGTAAAGGATCACCAGTAATGCGGAGACAAAGACGAATATTCTGGCTATTAACCTCATCTCAAGACTTTTTTTCCAGTGTAAAGACAGTTATCTCTGGCGGACAGTTCAGCCGAACGGGGAGGCCGACAGTTCCGACTCCACGGCTCACATACATAATCGAGTCGCCGCGGTAGTACTTACCGGAAACATACGGAGACACGAGGGTGGCAGGGGTCAGCTTAAATCCGGGCAGATTGGCGAGGACAATCTGTCCGCCGTGCGTATGTCCGCTGAGCATTGCATCGAACCCTCCGGCGACCGCCGTATCAAAATAATACGGTTTGTGACAAAGTAGTATATGGGTTGTGTCTAGAGAATTGGCCTCGTATGCCACCTTCTTGAATCTTGCATGTTCTCCGTCATCTACGCCCGAGAGCATGAGCCTGGCGTTTCTTATCTCAAGTTCCTGAGTTTCGTTTCTCAACACGCTTATTCCGTTTTCGCGAAGCTTCTCCGTAATGATGTTGGGGTTGGCAAAGAAGTCGTGATTCCCGAGGCAGGCGAAGGTTCCGAATTTTGACCTGAGTCCCGAGAACGATTTTACGAACGGTATGATTTCTTCCGTCTTTGTTGTGACGAAATCGCCCGGGATGAAGATAAGGTCGGGGTTCAGCTTATTTACTTCCTCGTTATACCTGCTCATGTCCTCCTCCGTCATGTACAATCCGGAATGCACGTCGCTGATCATTACGATCCTGAGACCCTCGAGCTCGCGGGGGAGGTTCTTCAGCCTGAGAGAGACATCCTCGATTCTGTAGTCGTCGCGGCTATATATGCTGTACATCGCGCCGAGAAAAGTGTACGCACCGACTCCTATCGCCGCTTTCTTCAGGAATAGACGCCGCGACGCGGGAGTTGACTCATGGTGCTGGGCGGATACTCTCTTCCTTCTCCATGCGAAGAACGGCCTCAAGAGCAGCTTTAATAAGAATGACAGGAGGGCCGCGAAGAGTATCGCGACGCTCAGCGTTTCATAGGCGTAATACGGCATCATAATCAGGTGACGCGGCGATCCTGCCATGAACATCCGAGGGTCCATCCGGATGAGTACTAACGGGATATTGATGACCACAAAAATCATCGGGAGGAAACGCGTCGAAAATACTGTGCTTGCTCCTATCTCGACCAGGTACTTCGCTACGATTCTGTAGACGACGACCTGCGCAATTAACGGCACAACGATGAGCATTATGCCGATGAGATGATAAGGGACGTATGGCATCTATATTAAGCTGGAACTCCTTTCGTGAATATGATTAAAATACGAGTTTTATTCCTTTATTACAGATGAAAAAGGGGGCACTCTTGCGTCCATACGGCCTGTCGATGGAAGCCGGGCACAGGGGAATTTTGGAGGGGGAAAGACATTTTCATTATATTGGCTCTCGTGAAACTTCCGGTCGTCGCATGGAGGCATGCGTTAAGTGGAATTGTCTCCGCCATTCGGTTCGAGATAGAATTCATAAATGCCATAACAAACTAAAGCAGAGGAAGGTTTATGAGCAGCGACTCACGAATCAGGAAATTCTTCGCAGGCTTCCATCGGTCTTTCTGGGTAGCGAACGCACTCGAGCTGTTCGAGCGCCTGGCATACTACGCACAGGCGGCGGTAATGAGCATCTTCTTGAGAAATCATCTGAAGTTCAGCGAGGTAGATGCCGGTACGCTATCGTCGATCTTTGGGGGGTTCGTTTATCTTCTGCCGATTTTTGCCGGGACCTTCGCCGATAAGTATGGATTTCGCAAGGCGTTCTCGTTCGCTTTCCTTGTTATGGCCATCGGGTACTTCGCGATCTTCGCGGTGGGCTCGCCGCTGTACGCCTCCTTCTCTCATGCACTTCCTCTCTTCTGGGTGCTCATCATCGTCCTCATATTCACGGCCGTCGGCGAATCGTTTATCAAGCCGTCCGTCCTCGGGACAATTGCGGTCTCCTCCCGGACGGAGACAAGGTCCCTCGGCTATGCGATTTATTATATGCTTGTTAATGTAGGTGGGGCGACCGGTCCCGTGATTGCATATTTTTTCAGGGACAGGATCGGAATAGATTCGGTTTACATAGTTTCCGCCTCCACATGTGCGCTGATGTTCCTGGGTACGCTAATATTTTACCGCGAGCCGGAATCGGTACGCGATTTCCGGCAGCCGTCTCTGGGGCAGAAGCTCAAGGATATGCTTCGTGTAATGAGCAACGGACGTTTCATGGTTTTCCTTCTTATTTTCTCCCTGTACTGGATTATGTTTTGGCAGGTATTCGTGATTATCCCATTCTACCTGACGGACTTCATTTCCAAGAATGCCCCCTTCGAGATCATCGAGTCGGTCGATGCCTGGGCAATAATTTTCCTGCAGGTCATCGTGAACAGGATGACGAAAAAAATGCCGCCGGTGACGGCAATTGTCGTAGGGTTTGCAGTATCCACGTTAAGCTGGCTCGTGATAGCCATTCAGCCCAACATATGGACCATCATTGCGGCGATGGTTGTATGGTCGTTCGGTGAGATGACGCAGGCGCCTCGTTATTACGAATACATCGCCGACCACGCCCCGAAGGGGCAGGAGGCCCTATTCCAGGGATATGCGTTCCTACCCATAGCTATAGCATGGTTCGTCGGCGGCACGTTCGGGGGCTGGCTTTATTCCACGATGACACAATCTATTCTGGTTAAGACCGGAGACGTTGTGAGAGTGCTTGGCCAGCCCACCGGTATCTGGCTTTCGCTCACCGGAATCGGGATAGCCGCAACGCTGCTCATGATCATATACAATGCTTACATCACCAGGAAAGACAGGGAACTGCCCCGGGCCTAGGTGCTGAAAGTCTGCGGCAATTCGCACAGGAAACACGAGGAAGTCAGGACACGCTTTCGGATGATCAAGCAGTGTCCTTGGACCTCATGCCAAAATTTTGTGCGCAGCTCTCCAGTTGCGTTATCATAATTCCGCAGTTCCGCGATTACATCCGCGCTGACAGCCGGCAGACTTCAAGATTCTTCTTGAAATGAAGGATAGATTAATTTAAAATTGTAATGTCAGGCGTGGTTCTTCGATCATTTCAA
This sequence comes from Bacteroidota bacterium, assembly GCA_021796055.1. Next base: position 955 of record JAJYOS010000112.1, on the reverse strand, counting down.
CTGGAGCCGGACGCAGCGGTCGGGAACCGGAACATGAGTTGGCTGTATTCTCCGAAGAGATATTCGAAAACGAACCTTGCTGTTGTCGTTCATGATTCAGGCAGGATCATACTTCCTTACCGGTAAAAAGAAAATGGAGGAATGATGTCCAACGAATCTCTTGGACCGGATGTAAGGGAAATTTTCGAGGCGATTTCGGCAGGAGTGACGGAACTTGCCAGGAGCACGCTGGGAGGCGCCTTGATAGAAGCGAAATATGACGTCAAGAATTTCCTTGAGCTGATCAAGGATGATCTTGTCAACTGGACAGGGGATCTTGCATCGGGTAAAGTATCGCCGGGAGACTTCTCCAAACTGGTGAAGACAAAGCAGTCGCAGGCGGAAATGAAACTGCTGGTGGAAGCGGGGATGCCTTCGGCTCGGATAGAGCATTTCAAGGACGGCGTCGTCGATTTGATCTGCAGGACCGTCGAATCAAGACTAACGCGGGAATAGCAGAAGGACATTTTCTTACCAACGTATTGTGAGATCCGAGTCTCTCTTGCTTTCAGAAGCCGGAGGGGATTATCTTAGTTGGCACAATGACGATCGTATAGGCAGAAAGAGAGAAATGAGAGATACAGTAGTTCAAATGCGGGGAGTTTCCTGGCTGCGGGAGAAATCCTATATCCTATCCGGAATTGACTGGAATGTGGAAGCCGGCGAGCATTGGGCCATTGTCGGCCTGAACGGTTCCGGAAAGACCACGCTGTTGAATATGGTTACCGGCTACATATTCCCTTCCGAGGGTGAAGTCACCGTACTCGGGAAGAAATTCGGGACCTACGATCTGCGAGAATTGAGAAAGTCGATCGGATGGGTGAGTTCGTCTCTAATGGAGAGACTCATGACGAACGAGAAGGTAGAAGATATAATCTTGAGCGGCAAGTTTGGAAGCATTGGGCATGATCATGAG
>JAJYOS010000111.1 GCA_021796055.1 Bacteroidota bacterium | reverse complement strand
ACGCTTGCAAAGCCGATCGACGCTTCTTTCGATCCCTTGAAGAATTTCTTCCGAATGAATTCGAAAAGGTTGCCTGAATAAACGACCGTCTCGCAGCTGGCTACCTGGCGCGAGGCCTGCGTCTTGTATCTAAAATCGGTTAGAAAGTAGGCGCTGTCGCGGAAGACCAGACAGTAGCCTGAAGTTCCGGTGAAAGTTGTCAAATAGCGGACATTTGGCAATTCGGCCACGAAGAACGCGTCGAGCGCATTTTTCCTCATGTATGTCTGAAGACTCGCGACAAATTTCCGGGAGTCTTTCTGCATGTCAGTCGGATTCATAGATGATAATTTGGCGGCTCCTTTACAATCTCGACATCGTGCGGGTGGCTTTCGTTCAGCCCGGCAGAAGTTATCTTGACGAACTTCCCGTTCTTCTTCAATTCCGTCACCGTTTTACATCCTTGATAACCCATCGCGGCTCTTAATCCTCCCACCATCTGGTAGACGGTGTCGCTAAGCGGACCGCGATAGGGAACGCGTCCCTCGATTCCTTCCGGGACAAGCTTCTTGATATCATCCTCGACGTCCTGGAAATAGCGGTCGCTACTCCCTGCCTTCATTGCCTCTACCGACCCCATGCCACGATAAGTTTTGTAAGCTCTTCCCTCGTAAAGCACCTTTTCACCGGGACTTTCCTCAACTCCCGCAAACAAGTTTCCAATCATTACGCTGTCGGCTCCGGCAGCGATGGCTTTAGCTATATCGCCTGTCTGCTTGATGCCGCCATCGGCGATGACCGGCACTCCAAACTTCGCCGCAGCCGCCGAGCACTCCATGACGGCAGTAATCTGTGGAACACCAATACCGGCCACGATCCTGGTCGTGCAGATACTGCCAGGCCCTATGCCAACCTTGACCGCGTCTGCGCCGGCCTTTATGAGCGCCAGAGTACCTTCTTTTGTCCCGACATTTCCGGCAACGACCTGCAATCCGGGGAATTTTTTCTTGACTGTCTTCACCATCTCCAGTACCCCGTGAGAGTGGCCGTGGGCAGTATCGACGATAACAACATCCACCCCGGCCTTGACTAGCGCTTCGACTCGTTCGATCGTCTCTGACTTCACTCCAACAGCGGCTCCAACCCTCAGCCTTCCTCGGTCGTCTTTGCAAGCGTTCGGGTGCCGTTTCTTCTTCTGAATATCCTTGAACGTTATCAGCCCTCGTAGTTTTCCAGTGCCGTCGACAACCGGCAACTTCTCAACTTTGTGCTTCTGGAGAATTTTCTCGGCGTCTTCGAGCGTTGTACCAACCTTCGCAGTTACGAGGTGTTCGGTTGTCATAAAATCGGAAACTTTGCGGTCATGGTCATCGACGAATCGAAGATCCCTATTCGTAAGTATGCCGACGAGCAGCTCCCCTTCTACTATAGGAATACCTGATATGTGGTAATTGTTCATCAAGGCCACGGCTTCGCGGACTGTATGGTCAGGGCCAAGCGTAACCGGATCAGAGATCATTCCGCTCTCCGATCTCTTGACGTGATCGACCTGGTCCGCCTGCTCAGCGATCGAGAAATTTTTGTGAATTATTCCGATCCCTCCCTCACGCGCGAGCGCGATAGCTAATTCACTTTCCGTCACCGTGTCCATCGCCGCGCTTATGAGAGGAATATTGAGATCTATGTTCCGCGTAAACTTTGTGCGGACGTCTGTATTCCGTGGTAACACGGCTGAATAACTTGGAACCAACAACACATCGTCAAACGTCAATGCCTCGCCGGTAATCTTACCATTCATCTTCATTTATCTATTCTCCGATTGCTTTCTAAATAATGTACTCTAAACCTTATTCTCTGCTCACTTCTATGCGTCTTGCACCCTGCTTCATGATTCCCGTCAGAATTTCCAGCGATCACGACTCGACTTCGCGTATCATGAAAACGCCTGTATTCCGGTTATGTCCGCTCCAATCACCAGCGTATGAATATCGTGAGTACCTTCGTAAGTATACACGCTCTCAAGATTCGCCATATGCCTCATGACCGGATACTCGTCCAGTATCCCGTTTGCGCCAAGGATCGTCCTGGCGAGCCTCGCTATCTCAAGAGCAAAATGGACATTGTTACGTTTCGCCATAGATACCTGGACAGGCTTATGTTTGTCCTGGTCTTTCAACCTGCCGAGTTGGAGCACAAGAAGCTGCCCCTTTGTAATCTCGGTAAGCATGAAGACAAGTTTCTCCTGAGTGATTTGGAAAGCCGCGATCGGCTTATCGAATTGTATCCTGGATTTCGCGTAGTTCAGCGCAGTATCATAGCACGCCATTGCCGATCCGATTGCTCCCCACGCGATGCCGTAACGCGCCTGATCGAGGCACATGAGAGGCGATCTGAGGCCGGTGGCCCCGGGGAGAATGTTCTCTTCCGGGATCTCGCAATCCTGAAATACCAGTTCACTCGTCACAGAAGCGCGAAGCGAATGCTTCCCCTTCATCTCGGGCGCGCTGAACCCCTTTGTTCCTTTCTCGACTAGGAAACCTCTAATCTTGCCGTCGAGTTTTGCCCAAACGACAGCCACGTCAGCGATCGTGCCATTTGTAATCCACATCTTGGCGCCGTTCAGAACAAATTTCTTTCCACTTTTCTCGGCGTGAGTCTTCATCCCTCCCGGGTTTGAGCCGAAGTCAGGCTCTGTCAAACCGAAGCATCCGACAGCTTCACCTCTGGCGAGCTTCGGGAGCCATCGGTCCTTCTGCTCTTCGGTGCCGAAAGTGAAAATTGGGTACATCACCAGGCCGCTTTGTACTGACGCGAAGCTTCTGATGCTCGAGTCGCCACGTTCGAGTTCCTGCATGATCAAACCATAAGAGATATTATTCATCTCAGCGCATCCGTACTTAGACGGAAGCGTCGGGCCGAGAAATCCAAGCTCGCCCATCTTCCTGGCCAAGTGGATCGGGAATGTCCCTTCGCGAAAATGTTTTTCGATTATCGGTACAACTTCTTTTGAGACGAAGTCGCGCACGGTGTCCCTGACAAGTCTTTCTTCCGCAGAAAGGAGACTCTCCATATTGAAATAGTCAACGCCGCCAAACTGTACCATCGCAACCTCTGGATTCTGGTGGGTTCATTCCAGCGATTCGTCGTTTGTAAACGGCGCCCGCCGGAACACATGTTTAGATAAATTTAAGCCCATTTGTGATAGGCTTGGTTGGATGAAAAATTAGCCAAGAATGGGCTCAGAATCAAGGTTAGGGGGAAATCTCCATCCATATCGCTCGCGACAACCTCACTCTCAGGCCGTCCGTATCGTTCTCACTTCCGTTTCCGGGGAACCTCCTGCCGAGCCCCCTTTCCCCCTTTCCGTCAAGCTAAGAGCGCCAGAACGGTGTGTCCGCGAATTATGTTCCGCGACCTTCCCCTTTCGTACTGCCGCTCTATCTTCGATACAGCAGCAATACGGCGTTATCAACCTGTGCGAGTGTCCCCGGTTGATTCGACCTTACACGCACAGCAAGTGTTATCTCCCTACTGGGGAAGGAACTGAGGATGTTATTCGAGTAGACCCAAGGCCAAGTGAATTGTGTTCCCGACACGTTCGTAAACAACGTACTTCCTGCAATCTCGGTAGAATCAGTAACGTCGAACAAGTCAACTTCACATTCCGCCCCCGGACTCGTAGTCCCCATGTACGCGCCGAAAACCGCAGAGTCCAGACTGTCATAATCGGATATGTTGAACCTGGTTATTTCGGTGTACGGCGGACACATCTGCCAGGTTGAGTCAGATGATCCTTCGGCCACGTTGAAAGTAAATCGCACTTGTTTATCGCCGGTGGCGTTACTACCCGGAGGTCCCGATGGTCCCTGCGGTCCAACAGGTCCTCGAGGGCCCTGAGATCCTTGAGGGCCTACCGGACCTTCTTGTCCATTGCACGACAACGAAAGAAAACCCATCGCCGATAGGCAAATCAGCGCAACCACTTCCCATATATTTGACTTACTATTGAACTTACCAGGCATCTACGTCGATCACTTACTTAATCTTTACCGTCATCACTTCTTTTTTTAGTATAGGCCAGATTTTGGGATCGCCCATGCCAAGGAGCCAGACTGAAATTCCGCGCAGATGGTATTTTTTTACGAGTGCCAGTTTTGGAGCAAACGATCTCGCATTTTCGAGAAAGAGCCAGTTGAAGACTCCTCCTTCTTCCCAATAAGCATAATTGACTTCCTGGCTCTTCATCCATCTTTCCTTCGCGCCGAATTCGTCGAGAAGGTTCTTCGCGTCCGCGTAAGTTATCTCACTTCGCGTGGAATGGGCGCCTTCTTTCCCGAACGCGACGGGATACCAGTAGTCTGAATAGTTCGGTATGCCAAGCGAAATCTTATTCGCTGGTACACCGATGCTCAACAGATATTTGACCATGCCTATCATCCATGGAATTCCTGCGACGGGACCCGGAGGCGTAGAGCCTGTGTTCTCGTCATAAGTCATGAATGAAATGAAATCGCCTGCCTTCGCAATCGCGGGAATATCGAACGCGCCTCGCGTATTCTCGTACCTGCTTCGCCAATATGAAGGGTCGCCCGGTTCAGGAGCAGGTTGATCCGATTTCACGATCGCCATCGAGATCTTGAAGCCGTACTTGTGCAGGCTGTCAGCCGCCTGCCGGTAAAATGAAGTATAATTATCACGGTCGGTGAAGAATACGTTCTCGAGATCTAGCTGCCATCCGTAGTAATGGGACTGACGGCCATAGAAGAGCATCAGGCGGATCGCTTCCACACGCGCTGCCGGATTAATCAAGAATTTATGGATCCCCTCCTGATCGCCCGAAGCGACAAGCGGCATTACCTTTATGCCTTTCTCACCCGCGATCCTAAGCACGCGTGGGTCCACGAAACCTGACACGACCCCATGCTGATCGACGCCATAATCGGCCGGGCACACGATCGATATCTCGTCGGCGTTCCGAACGAAGCTTTCATAACTCTGTAGTGAACCGGTGAGGTAAAACAAATTCTGCGATGAGTACTGCTGCGCTATTGCGGAAGAACCGATGAATAACGAGAAACCAACTAGGACAAGAACTTGCAGATTGTACTTCTGAAACATGACTAAAATTCTCCTGTTACGGATTGGCAGACAACCTATCTAAATAGCAAAATCGCACCAAATATACAATTGTGTCTCGACGGATTTATCATTCAAACGCAAATATGATTTCATAGGGAGGTTGCGAAGAGCGATACATTTAAAGGCCCGCCCCCAATTAATTGCGCTCTTCAGCGAAGCGAACGCCTGAACGTATAAACGCTGAGTGATAGGACCGCCACGCCGATTCCAAACAGGGCCAGTGTCTGCGACCAAAGATCCGCGAAACCATCTCCTTTCAGGAATATTCCTCGCACGATCTCCATGAAATACCGAACCGGAACCAGGTATGTGATGTATTGAAAGAACTTCGGCATGTTTTCTATGGGAAAGATGAAACCGGATAGAATAAGCATAGGCATCATGACAAAGAATTGCGCCGTCATTGTCGCCTGCTGCTGGGTCTTGGAGATGGAAGAGACAAAAAGCCCAAGGCCGAGTGCGACCATAACAAACAGGAGGCTAAGGATCACGAGGGTGAGTACGTTTCCTCTCAGAGGGACGTGGAACACATAAACGCTCACGAACAGCACTAGGAAAACTTCTACAATTCCAATCAGTGTAAACGGGATCATCTTGCCGAGGATGAATTCCAGGTCGTGGAGCGGCGTTACGACAATCTGCTCGATGGTACCATTTTCCTTTTCCTTCACGATGGCGAGCGAAGTAATCGTCAGCGTGATCACCATGAGAACCATAACGAGTACCGCGGGAACCATAAAATTTACGCTCTTGAGTTCAGGGTTGAACCACGCGCGAGTCTGGGCAGTAACTTGCGGGAGATCGTTCGCGTTTTTGATCACGGCAAACTGCTCCGCCCTCTTCACGATTATGTTTCTCGCGTAGTTGAGAGCTATCACGCTTGCGTAACTCAACCCAATCCCGCTCGTGTTCGAATCTGAACCGTCTGCGATCACGGCGAGCTGCGGCGTTCGACCGGCGAGTATATCCCTTCCAAAGTGCACAGGCACGATGATCGCCATCCCGGCCCGGCCGCTTTGGAGGTAGTAATCTATTTTGTTGATGTTGTCCACATACGCGACCGGAGTGAAATAATCGGAGCTCGTGTAATGCGAGATCAGATCCCTGCTCTGCTGCGTGTTGTCAAGATCGCAGATGACTATCGGTATATTCCCCACGTCGACAGTTGCTGCGTACCCCAGCAAAACGAGTTGAAGAACGGGCGCGATGAAAAGCATTCCGAACATACGCTTGTCTCGCCTCAGCTGAAGGAATTCTTTCTTCACCACATGCAGAATTCTTTTCATATTCATGTCAGAAACCCTTCTTGCTCAATCTGAAGGAGGCGAAGGCGGGGACCGCTACCGCAAAAATCGCGAGAGGATAAATCTGGTTGTAAATTTCGGAAAAGTCTGAGCCTTTCAACATGATCGCCCTTAGAGCTGATAAGAAATATCTTCCGGGAAGAAGATATGTAAGAAACTGGAGCACAGGGGCCATACTGTTTATCGGGAAGACAAACCCCGAAAGTATGAACGTCGGAAGTATCGAGAGGAGGCTCGCGACGAGGAACGCCATCTGCTGTGAATTTGTGAAGGTAGATATGAGGATACCTATGCCTAACGTTCCGATGAGAAACACAATGATGGTCACGGCGAGGAGGAGGAAGCTGCCGCGAATGGTAACGTTGAACAGGATGAAGCTTACCGAGATGACGAGCACCGCCGCGAAAAGTGAAAGCACAAAGTAGAGAGTAGTCTTGCCGAGTATAATCTCGAGAGAGGTAGTTGGCGCCATGCTAATGTGCTCCAGCGTCCCGCGTTCCTTTTCTCGCACAACAGATATTGCCGGTGTGACGATGCTGAGGATCATCAGGATGAAACCGATTAATCCGGGAACGAGGAATTTCGCGCTCTTGAGCTCAGGGTTGAAGTAAACCCGCGGTCTGTAATCGATTCCGGCGGACGAGAGATGAAGTCCTTTCTGTTCGACAAATCTGGCGGTTAGATCCGCCGAGTAATTCTGAAGAACACCGTCGATATATCCCATAATTATAGTCGCGGTGTTTGAATTAGCGCCGTCGATCAGCACTTGCACGCTGACTTTCCGACCGAGCAGTATTTTTCTGGCGTAATCGCGCGGTATAACAAGGACCGCTTTTGCCTGGCCGTCCTGGATAAATTTGTCGATGGCGCGTTCATCAGGAACGTTACCCGCAAAATCGAAATACTCGGTGCTGAAAAACTTTTGCTGGAGTTCCCTGCTCTCTCTCGTCATCGACTCGTCGAGCACCCCCATCCGAACATGCTTTACATCAAAGTTCAGCGCGTAGCCGTACAACAGAAGCATCAGCGTCGGCACAAGGATGATAGCCGAGAGCGATAGCTTATCCCTCTTCAGTTGTCGAAATTCCTTCACATAAATAGTGATAATGTTCTCAATCACGGGACTTGCCCCCTTGAGCGCGAGTCTGTTTCACGAAAATATCCTCGAGCGTCGGCGAAGCTTTCACAATCTTGAACTCCGCAATAGAGTTCCTCTTCAGCACCGCCTCCAACGCCTCGTCGGGCGCATTCGTCTCCGCGTACACGTGGACGTTGTTACCGTAAATAGCGGCGTCGGAGATCCACGGCTCTCGTTCGAGTATGTTGAAAAGTCTCAACGGTTGCGCCGTCTCTATTTCAAAAAGCGGAAGGTCCGAGAATTGCCTTCGTATTCCCTCAGGCGATCCGTTTACGACAATCTGCCCAAGGTGCATCATGATTATATTCTCGCAGAACTCTGCTTCTTCGAGGTGATGCGTGGTCACGATGATGGTGGCTCCCTCCGCGGAAAGTTGTCCGATCAGCTGCCAGAACTTATCACGCACGACGGGATCGACGCCGCTTGTAGGCTCGTCCAGAAAAACTATTCTTGGTCGATGGAGCACCGCGCAGCCGAGCGCAAGCCTCTGTCTCCACCCGAGCGGTAGATCGCTCGTGAGAAGGTTTTCACGCCCCCTAAGGTCGGCAACCTCGACAACCCAGGTGAACCTATCCTTGAGCTCACTCTTGCTCAACCCATAGACGCCGCCATAAAATTCGATATTCTCCCTAACAGTAAGATCGCTGTAGAGAGAAAACTTTTGCGACATATAGCCAATATTCTCGCGGACCTTCTCAGGATGTGCAGCGACATCGAAACCTGCCACCTGCATCAAACCAGAAGTCGGCTTGGTCAACCCACAAAGCATTTTTATGGTAGTCGATTTGCCTGCCCCATTTGCTCCGATGAACCCGACGATCTTTCCTTCTTCTATTTCGAACGAGATCGAATCCACGGCAGTGAAGCTGCCGAACTTCTTAGTAAGATTATCTGCTTTTATCGCAAGGGCCATGTTAGCTTTAAGACCTTCGAAGTCCGATCGATTTAGAAGTCATAATATTAATTATTCGTGTTCTTACAGTTCGCCGGTGGCTTTTTCCAGACTAACCCGTGCAATTTCCAGGTCGGTCAAAGCCTGGGAGTAGTTGAGCTTCGCCTGAAGCAGCGCGACTTCAGAATCCATCAAATCAGTGTTCGTGACAAGGCCAACCTTGAACTTCTGGTCCGAAATCCTATAGCTCTCCTCGGCATCCTTCACCGTAGTCGATGCTACTCTGATCCTATCGATCGACTGTTTGAAGTTGAGATAACTCTGTGTCACGTCCAGATAGACATTGTCGGCGGCCTGTTGTTCGGCAAGCTGCGCCTGCTCACTCTGCGCTTTAGCCTCATCAACCTTCGACTGCGTCTGGCCCCAGTTCCATATCGGCAGGCTTACCACGAGGCTCGCATCCCAAGTATCTTTGAAGACATTCTGCGTGGGGAAAATCCTCTGATTTGGTTTCTGGTAGTAGAAATTGCCGACCAAAGCAATCTGCGGGAGGTATTCGCCCCACGCCGCCGCCGCCATTGCTCCGGCAGCCTTCGCTTTCAGCCTCAACGAGCGTAGCTCGCTCCTGTGTTCCAGCGCGTTATTCAGAAGCTGCCCAAGCTGCGGAAGTGTGGTATCTCCTGCCTGCGGCACAGACTTGATCTGGAAAGCCGTGTTGAGCGGAACACCGAGTATGTTGTTAAGTGCGACCTTGGCCAGCTTGACGTTGTTTTGGGCATTGAGGAGCATAAGCTCACTGTTCGAAACCTGCACTTTGGCGCTGAGCACATCGCTTTGCGTAAGCATGCCCTGTGCCATCATGTTTTCTGCCTGCTGGTAGTGCGACTTCGTTCTGCCGAGGTTCTCGCGCATGAACTCCTCAGCCTGCTCGGCGTTGTAGACATCCCAATATGCAGTCGCGATCTGCACTTTCAAGTTTGACTTATTGGTCTTCGTGTCATATCCCGCGGCTTCGGCGTTATCCTTCGCAGCTTTCGAGGAGTTCAGTAGCTGAAAGCCCGTGAAGAGGGGTTGCTTCAGACTCAGTTCGAGGTCATAGTTGTTGTAAACGTTCTGGGAAATTTGAAACGAATTCCCGAACCCCGGTATGCTTATCGGGAGCGTTAGAAGCGAAGGAGGAATTTCGGAGAGCCTGGTATACCTTCCCTGGAACGCGAGGTTAGCCCACCTGTTGGCGTTTACTTCGTGGTATTTCGCCTCCGCAGAAATCGCGGTTAGTTCCGAAATCTTCAGGGCCTTCGAGTTTTCCAGCCCGACCTTGAGCGCTTGCTGCAAGGTGAGCGGTGTTTGCGCCAATGCTCCGGTCGCCATCCCCGCAATTGCCATCATGACCAAAAATTTCCGCACTTTCAATTTCCTCCTTTATGTCTTTATCAGACTTGCAAAAACATTATCCAATGACGCACTTATTTCTTTTAATTCTGCGCTCTCGTCAATTTGGGACCTGACCGCGTTCAACACCGCTCCCACCTTCTCAAGCGATTCCAGGTCCACGAGAAACGTTATCCTGTCACCGAGTACGACAAGATTTCTGGCAAAGCCGAATCCCGAAACCACATCAAAAGCCTGCTTAAGGTTCCTGGAGTGAATCGAGAAAACGCGGAGCGACATTTCAGCAATTATATTGGGAACAGTATTGTACCTCAGGAGTTTCCCTTCACTCAACAGCGCAACCCTGTTGCACCTCTCGGCCTCATTCAAGTAGGGAGTCGCGACAAGAATTGTCATCTCATTCCTGAGGAACGAAGCGAGAATGAGCCACAGCTCCCTCCTCGACACCGGATCGACGCCGGTTGTCGGCTCGTCGAGTATCAGGATCTTCGGCTGGTGGATGACCGCGCAGCAGATCCCGAGCTTCTGTCTCATGCCGCCTGACAGCTGATCAGCGAGCCTTCCCTTAAATTCAGTAAGCCTTGCGAATTCGAGAAGGCGTTCTCCGCGCTCCTTCCAGTCCCGCACTTTCCTGATCTTCCCAAAAAATTCAATGTTCTCCCAAACCGTAAGGTCGCCGTACGCCTGACTCACTTGCGAAAGATAGCCGATCTCTTCTTTGAGTTCGCGGCGATTCTTCTCAAAAGTTTTGTCGTTGACGACGATGCTCCCTCCGGTCGGCTCGAGGGCTCCTGCCAGCATTCGCAGGAATGTCGTCTTGCCTGCGCCGTCGGGCCCGATCACGCCGACAAGCTCACCGCGCTCCACGCTTAGCGAGACACTGTCGACCGCCGTCAGGTCGCCGTATTTTCTTGTAAGTTGACTTGCCTGTATGATCATGTGTTTTCTGAAAGATGAGTCATTGGAATCGCCAAACGCATAGCGTATAGCTCAATCCGTGACCCGCCTCTATTCTGTATAGATCGTCGCGTCCGCGGGGAGTCCGGCCTTGAGGTAACCCTGCGGATTCAAAATCCCGAGCTTAACCGCGAACACAAGTTTGATACGATCCTGCTTGGTCTCGACATTCTTCGGCGTGAATTCCGCCGTCGGAGATATGAAGATAACTTTGCCGTCGAACGGATGATTGGGCATGCCATCGAGAACGACCTTCGCTTTGTCTCCAAGCCTGATCCGCGCGAGGTCAACTTCGCCGATGTAGACCGTCATCTTCATGCGTTTGAGATTGGCGATCGTGTACAGCGGCGTGCCGATAGTGGCGAAATCTCCAGGCTCCTGAAGTTTATCTAGGATAGTCCCCGTGAACGGAGCTCTCACGAAAGAATGTTCCAGAGCGATCTTCGCGTTGTTGAGTGCGGCCTGCGCCTCCTCCACCTGGGCGGCGGCGCTCCTGATTTCCTCAGGCCTTGCATAATGCCGAAGCTTCTCGAGGTTTTGCCGGGCTGACTTCAGTTGGGCCGTTGCCACATCATACTGGGCCTGAGCAGCATCCATCGAGGACTGAGAGACGCTATGCTCCTTGTAGAGCCTGCTGGTACGATCATAGGCGAGTTGAGCAAGGGTAAAGTTTGCCTTCGCCTGCTTC
>JAJYOS010000110.1 GCA_021796055.1 Bacteroidota bacterium | reverse complement strand
TCGCCGATGAGATTGTCGCAACGGGGAAGAGGAAAGGGTGGATCGCAGCGACCCCTTCCATGAGGAGGCGTTTGTTGAGCCTCCCGGACGGCAGGAGGAACGTCTCGACATCCTTGATGGTGTATTCCCGGACAGCATGATGGTTCTCCTTGGCCCATTCTTTCAGCGTGCTCGTAAGCTGCCAGAGGTATTCGGAGCTTCTCGCTGGATGGAGGCTCTTGATGACGAGACAGTTGACGCCATGTGTCTCCGCTATTTCCGACAGGATCGATTTCAGCTGGTCCAGCCTCGCCTCCGGCGATTTCTCACGGACGGACCTTACGGCCCAATCGACAAGCTCCAGCCCGTGAAAGACGGCGATGCCGACGTACCTTGAACCGGGGTTCAACGCTAATGTCCTAATTCCCTTGTCCGGCATAGTGGTACACCAAGTAGTTGAAGAGCGCCGACCGGCTTTTCCGTATCTTCGTATCGGGCGTCATTTTTGTCTCAGCCAATACCCGCCTCAGGAAGGATTCCGAGTATTGCTTCGCATACGAGAGGTAGATCGTGTAGTGGGTCTGGTCATTCAACGCCTCAGCAAGATCATGGGCGAGAAGCTCCTGTCTGGATTTATCCTCAGACCCCGTAAGAGATTCCTTAATGGTGTCGTGACATTTTGAATCACAAACAAACTTGTTGTTATTCTCTTCTTGTTCTTTATTATTGTTTGTGCTCCCGTTTGTCTCACCTTCTGGCCTTCCATGGCGCACGTCTGTGCCAATGCTGTCCATCCTGACCGGCAGAAGGGTGCAAGCCGCCCTTTTCCCGGGAGTCTTCGATACTTTTATCAACCCGTTTTCCACAAGCCGCTTGATTGCCCTCGAAACCGACCTCCTCGAACAGCCGAGCTTGTCCGCGACGTACTTCTGGGACGGGTAGCAGGTCTGGTTCTCGTCCGCCATGCTCGCGAGGAGGTGGTACACGGCAAGCGCGAGAAACCCGACGTTTCCCGAATACTTCTGGACTACCGCCTTGTCAGCCCAGTACCATCCTCCCGGCTCCATGGTTCTCGTCCGAACGGTGTTTCTTTCGTCAGCCATTCGGTTTAATGGGTGGTTTTCGACCCATCACTTTGTTTTCCCTCGCCATGATTTGTTCCCTGAGGTTCGCGAGAAGATCGGGATAGATGACATCGACCATGACGCGGTAGACGACCGCGAGGCGGAGGGCGTTCGAGAAGCTCGGAAGACAAAGCCCTTTCTCCCAGCGGGAGACTCGACTCGGGCCTTTTAGATTTAGTATCTTCGCGACCTCTTTCTGTTTTAGCCCCCTGACTTTACGGTACTTTCTCAAGAGGTTCGGCGTCCTCCTAAGATTTGTATGAGCCATGATTTCAGAATATCAATCGGGGTCGTCACAAATAAGGTGGATAAAATTGCCGGAAAGGGCAATTAGGTTCGTGCAACGCTATCCGTATTTTAGAATTACGTAGTGTTCGCTAAATTCTGAAAGGAGAACGCAACGGTTTGCTTTAACCGCAACTGACCATTTAACAATCGAAAGGAGATTGATATGGCGACTTCGCTTCTTCGTATTCTCGCATGGGTCGGGATCCTGCTGATTGCGTTTGGCATCTACCTGGACACCACCATGTACGTGCCTTCAGCGGGAAGTACGTATATCACGGTCGGCGTCATCTTGATCATCGCAGCCGTCCTCTTGGCGATGATGCCGAAGGTCCTCCGGAACGACTCCGTTATGGATACGTGGACGGTCTTGATCGCGAACGCCCAGGGCAAAGGCGAGCAGGTGCTCTCCGATACCGAAGCCTTCATCAAGGAGACCAAGGCCCCGGCGGTGAACATCAAGAGAAAGAACGTGGTGACCGGGATGGTCATGGGAATCGCCGGGACAGGGAGGCAGTTCCTCGTCCTGACGGACCAGCGGAGCTTCACCCTCGCACCGTACCAGATCTTCGTGAACGCAAGAGACTACGGCGACAACCTTGGCGTATCATGGCATCTGACGTACCGGCCCACCATCTTTCAGGCGATTGCCTCGCTCTTCGCGAAAGCCGTGGGCGTTCCCAAGGACTTGAGCGACCTGAATGTTTTTGATGAAATGGACCTAACGGCTTTCGTCATGAACACGCACCACTGCATGGTGAAAACCGTCACGAAGATCATGACCGACTTCGGTCAGGACCCGTCGAAAGTCGATTGGAAGTCGAGAGGGTTTTTGGGAGTCTCCTGAGAAACTATAAAGTATATGAGGGAGGTAGATGAGTTTCCTCAGCACACTCCTTGACCTTTTGATCGGCGAAGACCGGCATCGGCGAGCAACTGATGCCACTGATGTGACTGGTTCCGAACCGAAAGTCGAATACGAGGACATTCCCGGCACGCTGGATTTAGGGTGGAGGTATTCCGGAGACAAGAATGAATTCCAGATGGCGAAGGTCGGATACGGCGACCGCTCGACCCACATGTACGTGATCGGGGCTACTGGCTCCGGGAAGACCAAGTTCCTTGAATTCCTCATTCAGCAGGATATCAAGGGACGGAACGGCTTTGCCGTCATCGACCCGCACGGTGATCTTGTCGAGGACATCAAAGGATTTCTCGCGAATGCATATGACGAGAATGAACTTGCCGAAAGAGTTGTGCTGGTCGATCCGACTGACAAGGAATTCACTGTCACGTTCAACCCATTGGAGCAGCTTCCGGGGATGACGGTGGCCGAGGAAGTCAACGAACTCATTTCGAGTTTCAGGAAGATCTGGTCGGATTCCTGGGGCGCGAGGATGGAAGACCTCATGCGGAACTCTATGATCGCACTCGGCGAAGCGGAATATACCCTGGTCGATCTTCCGGTTTTTCTTTCACGCAGGGCATTCAGGGAAATCGTCATGAAGAAGGTGACGCATCCAGTCGCCAAGGAATACTTCACCCGGTTCGAGGCCATGACCGACCGGGCGCAGGTCACGTGGACAGAGCCGGTAATGAACAAGGTGAACGCGCTCCTCTCGGATGACCGGATACGTCAGATATTCTCCGCCCCGCAAAGCTCGTTCAGCGTGAGGGGGATCATCGACTCGAAGAGCATTCTCCTCATAAAACTCGACAAGGGGAAGCTCAAAGACGCCGCTGATCTATTGGGCTCGCTCCTCATGAGCAAGATCCAGATGGCGGCATTTTCGAGAGGGGACTTGCCGCAGCGGAAGAGAACCCCCTTCTATTTGTACATCGACGAATTCCAGAACTTCGCTACCGAATCTTTCGCGATCATCCTTTCGGAGGCGAGGAAGTACGGTTTGTCACTCATCATGGCACACCAGACCCTGGCACAGATTCCTGACGAACTGAGGAGTCTCATCCTCGGAAACGCCGGGCTTCAGGTCTTTTTCCGCATCAACCGTCAGGATGCGGCCCTTCTCGCGAAGGAGAGTTTCACGTACTCCGGTTACGAAGTAAAGGCATACCGTTCAATGAACCCCGTCTACTGGAGCTACTCGGAGGAATGGGAAAAGAAGACGGAAGAACTCCAGAACCTGCAGCCCCGCTTCTGCTACGTGAAACACAAGGTGAGGGGCGGACTTATCCTTATTCAGACCGCCGAGATCGAAGATCCATGGGTCACCGCCTCGATGGAGGAGGATGAATTCGAGGAACACCTAAGAAATCTCCCCATCGGAAGGAAGTACCTCCGGTCACGAGCCAATCTCTTTGAGACAGCGAAAGAGCGACAAAGAACCCTCAGCGACGAAGTGTCGCTTGTCGAGGAAGAAAGAAAAGAGAGACATGCTGAGGATCGGCCTCCCAAAAGAGAAACTGTAGTGAAGGAAAAAGTCCTGCCTCCTTCTGAGGTCAAGGAGGCAACCCGGACTCCAATTATCGAGAAAGCGGACATTGCTGAGCCGGAGACACAGCATAGATATCTCCAGAACCTTGTGAAGCGTACCGCCCAGGACAACGGATACCGGGCCACCGTCGAGGCATCAACGCCTGACGGGACGGGGAGAGTCGATGTGCTCCTTGAAAAAGGAGGCGAGACCATCGCCTGCGAGATTTCCGTCACCACCGACGAACGCCACGAACTCGAAAACATCAGGAAGTGCCTCTTAGCCGGTTACGGCGAAATCGCGTTATGCGCGAACGAGCGGAAAAAGATCGAGAAGATAAAGGAACTCGCATCGAAGGACCTCGACCCGGATGCACAGTCGAGGATTTTGTTTTTCACGCCGGAAGAACTCATTCTCTACATCGAAGAAAAGTCTGCTGCCGAGAGTTTCAAAGAAGAAACCCTGAAGGGGTACAAGGTCAAGGTGGAATACGGTGCCGTCGGCAAGCCCGAGAAGGAGAAGAAGCAGGAAGCCGTTGCCGGGGTGATACTCGATGCGTTCAAGAGATTGAAACAAGATCGCTGACGGGATTCCCGGACGTCACAAGGAAAGAAAGTCGTATGGATTTGGTGCAGAGTTTCGGAGGAAGACCAGATGTGAATAATGACGTTGTAGTGACATCATGTCGCATTTCGGAGAGTTCGTACTTCATAGACAGGGAGGATAATTTTGGAATTGAAATTAGGAACGCCATCTATCGGAGATAAAGAAACAACTATCATTTTGCTGCTGATATGAGAATAAAAACAAAGTATGTTTTCACATTAGGCGTCATTTGCCATACGATAAGTAAGGGACTCTAGCTTCGGAGAAAGTCAAAATGAATCTGCAAATTGCTCTACACAACCACCAGAATGATATTATCGTAAACACTCGACATTCAATTACAATTGGTGTTGTCGATGTTTGGCAGAGGGCGGTCAAACCTCAAGAACCTGATATCATCGCTGGCATTGTCCTTACCACCGTTCCCTATTGGGCTGCATACTTAAATGCGTTGTTCTCAATATATGGAATCTCAGTTTCGGTACTCTCGGTGTTCTGCCATCAGACGCCAAAAGTGAAGTACGCTCTCAACGGGAACTCCAGCATCTGTGAAGTTGGCGACATCCTCTTTGTTCACTTCCACAAAGAGAAGTCTGGCTTTGTGTATCGAAACGCTCTGCTCTATCAGGCCAAAATCTCATCGTCACAACCTTATCAGGTGCCAAAGTCTGAACTACATCAACTTGAATTGTACAAGCAATGGCCATTATTCAAGTACGTGCAATCTGGAACACTGAACAAGCAACAAAGGGATGTCCTTCCAAAGTCGCCACACCTCGGTGCCCAGTACTTGCTGATAGATGACCGTGGACCGATAGATCCAATGAGTGGTGTCGCGGGTTTCCTAGGCACCTTCCCGTTCGGCTCTTGTGTCGCGAATGACCTATTGTACATCCGTAATGAACTCGCGGTCGAACTCTTCCAATTTCTACAGTTAGGTTCTGGGAAAACATTTGTTGATAAGAACTCCAGTAGTGTCGATGGATGGTCAGCTCTAGTTTGGGATCTGATTCAAGTCGGGATCCAAAAGGCATTCAATCGGAAGCAATCTGGACACTCTAACAGTCCGAGAATCAGCGGCTGGGATTTGGCGCGATTTGATGGAATGTCCTTCATATCAACGCCTGCTCTGGTTTCCAAATCCATCGCAGTCCAAGTTCTGGGAGCAGCCAACGCCGCTACATTGTTCGCCTTCACAGATGGTGGTACGAACATAACGTCCCCAGATGCAATTTTCACCGATGATAACGCTGGTACATCACTAGTCATCATTGAAACCGACGAGACTGCAGAGGGGTAGTATTCGTATGATGTGTGGCAAACGGTCGCCTAACCACAGCAATCACGACGCTCGACTATTATATGTCGTTGATCTCGCTTCATCGCACGCTCATTACATTACCCCAAGAAGCGATGCACGCGGCGACGTGATTACCGTAGACTTATGCGACATAGCGGTTAGCCAAACTATTTTCCAACAAGCGTAAAATGAATCGACTTAAGATCTTTCTCAGTTACAATTCTTCCGACAAGCTCATTGCCGGAAACATCAAAAGGCAACTTGAGGCATACGGTGTCAAAGTTTTTCTGGCCCACCAAGACATCAAGCCGACAGAAGAATGGCATGATAGGATTCTTGCTGAACTCGAGAATGCTGACGTGTTTCTCCCACTTTTGACTGATGACTTCGAAAAGTCAAAATGGACGGGCCAAGAATGCGGATATGCTGTCGCCAAACGAGCTTTCATCATCTCACTCAAGGTTACGAAAGACCCTCCCGCGTTTCTTTCCCGGAAGCAAGCCTTCAAGCTTAGACAATCTAATCTCCCAGGGTCTTGTCGAGCGATTGCAAAGATCGTTAACAATGATGCTCGCTTACGTCGAAGGTTTCTGGATGGACTGATTGAGGCCATCTCTAACAGTGAGAGCTTTGAGGACGCAAAACAGAAAACATCGTGGCTTGATGAATTCGAAGGCTACACACGTAGTCAGGTGAATCAAGTTCTCCGAGCTTCGGTGGACAATAACCAAATCTGGCATTCATTTGGTGCGCAGAGGAATATTGACGCTTTCATTCATAAGTACAAAACCATCGCGGACAGGAGAATTGTGACAAAGTGGAGATCGCTTACAAGGTGATTGCCACATCGACTAACGCTATGGGCAATAGAAAAGCGAACTGCTTGCTGTTTCAACCCGTCACGAATTCTCGCTGGAACCTCTTCCGATGGTGTTAAATTCATGGGTTGTCTTTAACTTGGCTAGGGTTGACATGAAACAGTCAGATGAATTTTGAAGATTTTGAAAGAGGAGTAACTTGGCATGGCTCATGAAAAGGATGATGGACAAGGCAAGGTGGTCGGTATCTGGATCAGGGTCTCGACCGAGGACCAGGCGAAGGGCGAGAGTCCCGAACACCACGAGAAGCGGGCCCGGTACTATGCGGAATCCAAGGGCTGGATCGTAAAAGAGGTGTACCACCTTGAGGCCGTCTCCGGCAAATCGGTGAAGGAGCATCCCGAAGCGCAGAGGATGCTCGAAGACATCAGGAAAGGCCGCATCACCGGCATAATATTCTCGAAGCTCGCCCGTCTCGCGCGGAACACGAAGGAGCTTCTGGAGTTCGCTGACTTTTTCCGTGAGCACGACGCCGATCTCATCTCGCTCCAAGAGGCGATAGACACCTCTTCCCCTGCGGGCCGTTTCTTCTATACGGTGATCGCTGCCATGGCCCAGTGGGAACGGGAAGAGATTGCCGACCGGGTGGCCGCCTCCGTCCCCATCCGGGCGAAGCTCGGCAAGCCCTTGGGAGGCGCGGCTCCCTTCGGGTACCGATGGGTTGACAGAAAGCTGATCCCCGATCCGAAGGAATCTCCGGTACTCAAGCTTCTCTTCGAACTCTTCCAGGAGTACAAACGGAAGAAAGCCGTCGCGAGGGCACTCAATGAAAAGGGATACCGGACGAGGAACGGCTCGAAGTTCTCCGATACCACGATCCGGAGACTCCTCGAAGATCCGACCTCCAAGGGTCTCCACCCCCTGAACCACACGAAGAGCCTTGGCGAAGGCAAGCGATGGGTATCGAAGCCCAAGGAGGAGTGGACATACCTCAACGTGGAACCGGTCTTGTCCCCCGAACTCTGGGAAGCCTGCAACGCTGTTCTCAAGGAACAGGAGAAGAAGCGCGTGAAGCCGACGAGGAGGCCGGTCAGCATATTTGCCGGCATCGTGCGCTGCGAGTGCGGAGGCAAGATGTACATTCCCTACGGTTCCTCAAAGTACACCTGCCAGAAGTGCCGGAACAAGCTCAGTCAATCAGACCTCGAAGAAATCTTCCACGAGCAGCTCAAGAGTTTCATCATCTCACCCGACGAAATGGACAAATACCTCGCGAAGGCCGACAAGGTGATCAAAGAAAAAGGGGAGCTTCTCGACCGCCTCTTGGAGCAGGAGAAGCAGATCAAGGGACAGATCGACGAACTCTTCCAGCTCTACCACGAGAAACGGATCACGAAGGACGACTTTTCCGAACGGTACGGGCCCCTGAACGACCAACACGAGGAAATGAAGCGGGAGATACCCGACATTCAGGGAGAGATTGATTTCCTCAAAATCCAGTACATTTCCGGTGGGGAAGTCTTGAGCGAAGCGAACGACCTTTATTCCGGCTGGTCAAAGCTGACCGACGACGAGAAACGCAAGATCATCGAAGTCATTACGGACAGTATCGTCGTCGGTACCGACACGATAAACATCAAATTGGCGTACCTTCCTTCTCCGAATTCGCAGCAACAAGGCAACGCAACCATGTCCCTGTGGGAACTACGGCAACCCGAACGGAACATGCTCGTGCACGCAGACTCAGATACAGAGGTACATGTCGAGGATAAGCGGACCGCTGCTCGACAGGATAGATATACACGTCGAAGTCCCGGCGGTGAAATACGCTGAGCTTTCGAGCAAGAGGTCTGGGGAGCCTTCGTCTGCGGTAAGGTCACGCGTGATGCGGGCGCGGGAAGTACAGCGCGAGCGGTTCAAAGGGAGGAAGGGACTCTTCAAGAACGCAGATATGCAGAGCAAGGAGATACGCGAGTTCTGCCAGGCAGACAAGCGGGGAGAAGAGCTCCTGAAGCAGGCTATCACCAAACTGGGACTCAGTGCACGGGCGTACGACAGGATACTCAAAGTGGCAAGGACGATCGCGGACCTGGCTGCAAGTACCGACATAATGCCGGAACACATAGCGGAGGCGATACAGTACAGGAGTCTCGACAGGCAGCTGTATTTGGAAACGTAAATGGTACGGAATCAAGACGGACAATTAATTTCCCGGATCAAGACGGGTGAAATGAAAACGGAGAAAAGAAGGAGATGAATGGTGGCAGAATTCATTAATGTAAGAAGCATGTGGAGGTGGGGGTGTTGCAATATCATTTGATATGAAATATCAATTGTACTGGAAATGGCCTTAAAGGTGATTTCCAGTTTATATGAACAAGAAGCCCAGAAAAGGGGAATATTTGGAGACCTTGCTGCGATCTCCAAGACTGTCTTTACCACTAAAGACGTTGCTTTACTGTGGGGTGAGGATGCGGAACAGACGATCACGGGGCGACTGCACAAATACGTCAAGGCGGGGAAATTGGTCAGTGTTCGCCGGGGCATTTACGCTAAAGACGAGAATTACGACCGGTTTGAGATGGCAACCCGGATTTATACTCCTTCCTATGTAAGCTTCGAGACGGTCTTAACGAGGGCCGGGATCAACTTTCAGTATTACGATACCATTTTTGTCGCATCGTACGTGAGCCGTGACATCTACGATGTTTGGTATTTCCTGAAGAACAATTGGCCGCTGAACCGGGAAATCGTCGAACAACGTTCAGGTATGCCGCTCAACGAGTTCCTTCAAAAATGTATTGACCAGTTGGAGAAGATGACCAACAAGAATATTCTGGTCGGCCTGGGTGAATCTTTGACTGACCGGCAAAAAGACTGGGCACGTGCGAAACTTCGGTCAGATACAATCTTCTTGCTCAAAGCTCGCATGGAGAGTGAAGGATGATGCTGCACAGGAAAGGGAGAGATCCTCTTTCCGTAATTCCAACTAGGAGCTAACCTTATAGAATGGCTCGGCCGTGGACGTGGAACAAGATATGTGAAAGTATAAAACTATGCCACTATTCAAAATCCACAAACAGAAAGTAACTAAGGTAACCGTCAGGGTAGTTGATCGTGAGAAGCACCTTCAGGAACTATTTGAGAAGAATCTTAATGAAATTCTCAACATTTCTTTCCTTGCTCACGAGTATAGCACCAGTTTCGGAGGAAGGATTGATACCCTTGGAATTGACAGAGCCGGATCACCATGCATCATCGAGTTTAAGAAGAAGCAAAACGAAAGCGTGATTAATCAAGGCTTGTCTTATCTAAGATGGCTTCTCGACCATAAAGCCGATTTCGAAGTTCTTTGCCGAGACAAAAAAGTTGACGTCGATATTCAATGGGATTCACCTCGGGTTATATGCATCGCGGAAAGTTATAACAAGTTTGACATTGATACAGCGGACATCCTGCCAATCAATGTGGAACTCCTGAAGTACAGGCTTTATGAAAACGACGTTCTCTATTTGGACACAGAAACCTACCAGAAAGTAAGAATTCAAACATCCAAGATCACGAAGAGATTCATCCATGATAAAGAGAAAAGCGAGACCCTTCAGAAGAACTACACAATTGAATATCACCTCCAAAAAGCATCAAACGAAGTGAGGCGTTTGTTCCATGTATTGCGAGAGAAGGTGGTCGCACTTGATGACAATATCAAGGAGGAGCCGCAGACTCCTCAAATCTTCCGATCTCCGTAAGTTCCCGAGCTTTTGCTCGGGGCAAGCCCACACCCATCTCATTCGCTCGCGAGATCCGATTTCCGACCTCCGACCCTCTGACCCCTGGCTTAAATTTCTATTTGCTTTTTCCAAAACATTGGACTAAACTCACTCGGGACATAATGCGGAAGTATGCTTCGAATACGGACACCATTACAGGCTCCAGTTTTCCCTACCAACCGTCCTACGTTTAAGTGCTTCCTAATCCTGCTTGCTGTGCCCACTGTGCAGGCCCGTCAAGCTCGATTCGGAGATTTGCTGATAACGCACCCTCGATAGGCAGCTGTTTTTTTGGATAGAAGGACTGCAAGCAGTAAGCAGTGTGTCGTAAGAAGTAGGTAGTTGCAGAGGATAGTCTATCGCGAATCATTCCTGTTGAACGCGATAGATTCGTTTCAATCTGAAACGTGTACAGGATAGGTGGCGTGTTGGCGGAAGCGAAGGGAAAGGGCGCGGATACAAAAGCTGTCCCGGTATGGCTCATCACGCCGGACAGGCAGCTGCGTACTGAAATCACGGGCCACATCAGGCGAGCTCATGACTGCCGGATCGAGGGAGTCTACGGCAGGTGGCAATGTGCCATGCCCGTCTTTGCGTCCCTTGATGACGAAAAAACAAAAGTAGTTGTGCTGGATGAAGATCCGGGCAGCCGCAACGGAAACGGGTGTCTTTCGTTTCTGAAAAGCCTTGGCGGGGTTTTTTCTACGGTCGTACTCATGAACGAGCCGACAGATAACAATCTCGCGTCGGCGCTCGCGCACGGCGTGTCGGGATTCATCGTCAAGCCTGCGGCAGCGGATGAAATCGTGGTCGCCGTTGAGGCGGTGGCACGCGGCGAGGTCTGGATGAAAAGGCAGATCCTGGACAGGATAGCGTCTCTAGTTCCTCATGTCATGATGGAGAAGTCCTCGGGCCTGACGGCCAGAGAGCAGGAAATAGTAAGTCTTGCCATCGAAGGGCAATCGACAAAGATGATTGCCGACAAGCTGAACATCAGCTACTACACCGTCGACACTCATATCAAGAACATCTACCAGAAGCTCAAGGTGAACAACCGGAGCGGTCTGGTCTCCCTTGTCCTGCAAACCAGAGGATGGTAACCCCCCACATTCTTTTCTCGCCTGAAATACCGTGAATCCGGTATTGTCTCGAAAGAAACAGGGACACAGAATGTCAGGTGAACTAGATCGG
>JAJYOS010000109.1 GCA_021796055.1 Bacteroidota bacterium | reverse complement strand
ATACTTGCAGGTCTGGAATAAGAATAGTTGACCTGGATGTCGTTGCCGCCGACGGTCGTGTTTACTCCCACGCCCGCGGACCATGACTGCAAATCGCGGTTTGTCTGGTAGCCACCCCTTAGCGCGATCATGCCGAGGAACTTGTATTCGAGGCCTAGGTTGAATCGCTCCGAATAGTTTTCAGTATGGAGGAAGTCGGCGGCCAGAGTGAGGGCTGTTCCCTTGTCGTGCTCGTTATCGACGAAGCCCATTAAATCGATGGCTGCTCCCATCGTGAATGAAACAGGGAGCTGTTCCGGGTAGACGTTTCTTGTAATGTCCGAAGAGAAATTCCTGAACGACATGCCGAATCTGAAATCATGGTAGGAGGTGATGTACTTCACGCCGAGATCAAAGGCAAGTTTTGTGGCATCGTTCTTCATGGTTACGCCGTTGTTGAACGTATTGTCGCCGAGATTCTGGCCGACAAACCGGATGCTGCCGCCAAAGAGGAAGCGAGTGTTAATATATTTCGCGTATGTAAGACCGATCGAGTACGCGCCGACGTTGGATACAGGACCATTGTCGATGTACCCGCCGAGCGGGTTCAGGCTCGTCCCGTAAATAGTTCCGTAGTCCACAGACATGAAGCTCAGCCCGACGGCGCCGTAGTTCTTGAGGTTCCACGCGATTCCGCCGGCGTAGTAATTGATGTCCGCGATCCACTGTGTGTAATCCAACGACACATTGAACCGCGTGTTCATCTCCGCCATAGCCGCCGGGTTAAAAAACATGGCATCCGCGCCGGTTCCAACCGCGGTGTAGGCTTCTCCCATGGCGCTGGCCGCCGGAGATATGCTCACAAGCTGGAAATTCATTGTGCTCTGCCCAACCTTGTTGAAGCTGACCTGACCGACAGCGATGCCAGACAAGAAGGTGGCGAGGAATATCGTCAGCAATAATCTCTTAGAATTCATTTTCGTGATCCCTTTCCCTAATCACCTGACTATTAGGAATTTCTGGTAAGACATCCTGCCGTCGGCCGTCTGGAAGACGGCTATGTATACTCCGCTGAAGACCGCCTGGCCGTTTGAGCTGAGCATATCCCAGGACCATCCGCCGACGCTTTGCCCTGTAGAGGTGTTGTTGCCTGTCGCGACCAAGTCGCCATTCTCGGTATATATTTTTATTGTGCAATTCGGGGGAAGATTGTAGAAAGTAATTCCCCTGCCGTGCGTCGATCCCAATCCCAGAGTAGTGGTCAGCTGTGGGTCTCTTATGTTATACGGATTAGGCACGATCCTTATCTTCGAGAGATCGTTTTGCGGGAAGTTAACCGGGATGACGTAGTAGATGTTAGGGAACAGTGCCCTGCCGCTATAAAGCATCTGCCCTCTTGTCGTTGGGTCAGCATTCGGGTCACTGGTACCAATCTTCGCCTTGGATTGGATATAGTAAAAAACCTGCGCGCCGTAGAAACCAATTGAATCATAATAAGTATGTGTCGCAGCGATGTCGGTCGAGTCCGAATCGTAGATCGGCGAGTAGCTGACCGTGTCGTAGTTAGAGATCCTCCTCATGATCCTGTATCCGGCGAAATTCGGCATCGTTTCAGCCTGCGGGTCGGCCCATACGATTTTTATGGCACCGCTTGTAACGCTGATATCGGTGGACTGCGGCGGAGGAGGAGCCTGAGGTATATTATAGTTGTGCTCATAATTCCATTTGGCTCTCCAGGCACTCTTCATGACCGAGTCTATTCCAAGGCTGATCCATTTGTCCTTCGACATGTCGGTGGCGGTTGCTCCCGTCGGGAACTTGAAATTGCTCGGGAGGAGCCCCGTGCTCGCGTTCCATCCTGGGATCTGCGAGGCGTTCGGCGGATCGGTGAGCGTTCCGTCAAGCCATTCCGCGCCGATCTTTTTGCCGAGTGTGTATCCAATCCCCGCAAAACCGCTCGCATAAACGATATGAATCTTCTGACCGGGATAGAATGTGTACGGACCGAAACTGCAACTCCTGTAGGAGACGCCTTCATACTGTCCCGCGGGATTGCTAGTGTAGTCCGCCGTTCCAAGCTCATCGTTATTGAAACCGTGGTAAGTCCCGCCGATTTCACCCGTCATGGGGTAGGCACTCGAAAAGGCACCTCTTATGGCGTAAAAATTCTTACTTCCATACAGGTCGCTCGATTGGTTGAACGGGATGGCGGTAGCCACACCCATGTATGTCACCTTCGGCTGCAGCGGATCATCCACATCATTTACCGAATCGACGTAAGGGGCGGCCGATGCGTGAAGGATCGTGTAATAGAGCATGTTAGGGGCGATCAGTCTGCCACCCTGTGACACCTGAGGGGCACCCATGTCGTCTCCGGCAAGGCGCGGATTATCGGCGCTGTACTCATAAAATACCCTCATCGAATCGCCCGGGCGGCCGCCGTAGTAGTGCTGCCAACTCATGGTCTGGTCAAAGGTGCCGGCAGGGTTGCTCCCGTTCGCATAGTACATGTTGGCGCCGGTCTCCTGCATATTGATGTAAAGACTGTCCAGCGTGTCGCCGCCGACGTTTGTGAAGACAAGGTCGGTAACGACATAATTGTCATTATAATTCTGCGACCACGCGTAGACTTTTCTGTCAACTTCGACACCAAGTATGGTCGAATCGACGACCTCAGCAACTTCGTCGTACGTGTGGTTCTGAAACCCCGGGTAGGAAGGGTTATAGGTTCCGAAAAGGGATGCGCCTCCAGATATCGGTCCGGTTTGCAGCTGGGGATAATCATACCGCAAGTAATTAGTTAAAGGCACGGTCACCTTTCCGACGGGGAGTGAGTCGGTAGTGAACGAATATACCGCCACGTTCTCGATCGAATCGGTTAGTGGATTAAACCAGTGAGTAGCGGTCAGGTAAATACCGGCCCCCGTAAACGCCGACGAGTACTGGGCCCGATCCGCAGCGACACCATAGTCGTTGGGAAAGAAACCTCCCGTCGGATTGAAGTTCATCTTCCCTCCGTTCGCGGGCATCCCAAGCCAGAGCTTCCCCAGCTTGATTGTCGTGGTCTGCAGCTCGGGAGATTGAGTTTGGGCGAGGGCAGATATTCCCGTAAGGAGGAACAGAGCCGTGCTCAAATTCACGATGCGCGAGAAGTGGCGTGTCCAATTATCTCGATGGAAAAGCATGAGGATCTCCAATTCTTAGACTTTAGAAATTCACCTTGATTCCGAGCCAGATATCACGAGGCTGATCGTACAGGAACATGTTCGCGTAGTCAGGATTGTTTATGTAGGGCTTGCTGGCTGACCTCAGGTCACCGATCTGGTCGTTCCCGGGAATGAAATATCCGGCATATTGCTTCCGGTATGTATCATAGGCCGAAGAGCTATACATGGGGAGATGTAATGAAGCGAGGTAGAAGGCTTCGTCGGACCCGTTAAACGTCCATCCTGCCTGACCAGTTGAGGCCGGGCCCTGAAGGTCGCTCGAGAATGCCATCAGGTTGCTCATGAGATTGACCTTCAGATTGAGGAAATTGGTGACGTTCAGGTAGGCCGCGATGTCAAGGCCCGCAATCTTGAAGGTCCTCGTCAGTTTGAGGTCGAGCCTGTAATAAGCCGGCCACTGGTAGTTGTTTCTAAGATTAGGATCCGCCAGGGGATTCCAAGTGAAGTACCTGCCGGCTTCCCACGATCCGAAGAACGTAAGGCTCCAGTTCCCGAGGAGGTCGAGTCCTCCAGGCTGCGGGCCCCAATTGGAAGGCGATCTGAATGTGACGTCGGCGTTTAACTTCGGCCTAGGCAAAGAGGGTGTTTCATTGTCGGCGTACAAATTTGACTGGTCCGAGACCGGGATGTCATAGTTGGTCTCCACTCCCACATTTCCCACTTTACTCAGGGCATAGTTGAAGTTCAGCCAGCCGGTCAACCATGAATTATCTCTCTTGGAAAGCTCCACTTCCACTCCCTCTATACTCTGGTACTCGTTGTTGGCGTAGCCGGTGTAGTCGAGGCCAAGGGAAGAACCTACAGTCTGATACGCGACACTGCCCTGCTGACCGAACACATCCTTATAATAACCGGAAACCTGGAGTATCATGCCTGCTCTCAGATCATACGCGACACCCAGCTCGTACGAGGTCGTCAATGGGGGTTCCATGTTCGGATTGGACATCTGGTACAAACCGTTCTTCGTGTACCTGTATGTGAATTCATACATCGAATAGTAGGGTGGATTCGATCTGAACTGTCCGTAGTTGAAATAGAACTTCGATTGTTCCGTTATCGGGAATGAGACGCCGATTCTCGGACTTATCGTCAAGTAATTCTTGATCTTCTGCAGGAATCCCGGGTGCGTCGAATTGTACTGGTACCAGAGATTCCAGATGTAAGACTGCCCGGTGTTTAAAAACGCGTAGAGGGTGGTATCGACCGCCTGTGGCTGAAAGACCGACACGAACGGCTGGCTCGGCCAGACGCCGCCGCCGCCGAAATAGTAATCCATGCGGGCGCCGAGGTTCGCGACTATATCTCCGTAATTAACCTGGTCCTGGAGATAGAACGCCGACTGGCTCGGAGTACGGTGATAATTGAACTCATATGTATTGTAGGCATTATTGTTCCATTGTTCCCAGAAATTATGATCAAGAATTATAGAATTATATTCCAACCCCGTCTTAACGAAGTTGTGATCCCCGATTTGTGACGCCAGATCGAATTTAAACTGATACTGGTAACTTTTCGAATTGTCGTGCAAGTCTCCCTCTTTGCTCCGGAATCTGAAAGTCGTCATACCGATCGGCGCGTCGTAACTCGGGAATGTGAACCCGTTCACGTGGTGAGAGGTCGCAAACTGCCATTTGCCGTAGGGCGATTCGTCCAGGTTGAAAGGGCCGATCTGCGTGAGTTGAGTCGTATCTCTGTTGTCGCCCGTCGGGGAGTAATCGGAGATTTCCGACCTGCTGAGGGTCACTTCGTAGTAAGTCTTCGAGCTGATAAGTTGGTTCAGCGTAACGCCCGTTATAAGGGTAGTCTGATTGAGTATCGGGAAGTAAGCCTGGTCATATAGGTAGTTGTAATTATCTCCCGTGATCCCGGCATTGTCGAAGACATAGTTGAGGTTGTTCTGAAGCATGAAGCCGCCGCGGCCGCTGATGTCAGGCGCGTCCCCTGAGGCGGGGCGGATTGGACTCACCCCTATCTCTCGTTTCCAGAGCCCATTCAACGTGACCGTAATGCCGTTTGAGGGCGTGGCCTTCACTGTCAGCAGAGATGTCGATTTAAAATCACTAGTGAGGGTAACCGGCTCCAGATAGTTCGATCTCTTTGTGTTGTTCGAGATATAGAATGTGGCATCGCCGAGCGCCTTGCCTACAAATGGAACAGGCCCTCCGAAACCGGCGTCGATATTGTAGTCGCTTCCCGACTCTTTGTTCGCGTGATTGAGGAAGGCACTCCTTGTCGCGCTCAGCAATGAATCTGCCTGTGCCGATGTCATGCCGCCGAGAATGGTCGGGTCTTTAGCGATTTGTTGCTGCAGACCCTGATAATCGGGGACCGTCATCGTCATCCATGAGGTCAGGAGGTACAGATCCAGTGGTGAAGCCTGCTGGTTGATGGGTTTGCCCAAATTGTATTGCGTGGCCTGGTAGTTCCATCCCGCGAAAGTCAGGTGCTGGTCTTGCTGGTATTGGTCCCACGCGCCCGACTGCGTCCCGGCAAATGCGACGTCAGGCTCAAGATATGGCGCGAGAAAGGCGTTCGTCGGGTCGTAAAGTGATTGTCCGAACCGGCGCATATGGGACTGGTCGGCGGAAACATCTATAGTCCCGTGATATGCGCTCGGAGTCCCGCTCTTTGTCGTTATGTTAATCAGGCCCGATCTGAAATTGCCGTACTCCGCATTGTATCCACCTGACAAAACCGACACCTGCTCTATGGCGCTTAATGGAATGCTCGTCTCGGCGTTTCCGACGGCGGGATTGTCGTAGGCAAGGCCGTTCACAAGTGTGCCGACCTGGTCGGCGGAGCCGCCCCTGATTTCCAGAAATCCGTTATCTGACGTCGAGATGCCGGGCAATTTCGCCAGGAATGTGTTGATCTCGCGTATGCCGGCAGTGTTTGTGATGTCGGCATTCGTGGAAACCATCTGTGTCCCCGAGACTTCCTGGTGTAGCTGGTTCCTCTGCGCGACAATGACCACCTCGTTTGCCTGTATCTCTGAAGATACGAGTGAAAAATCCACCGTCGCCACGCGATCAAGCGAGACGAGGACATCCTTCACCAACATCGGACTATATCCGACCATCGACGCCCTGACTTCATATGTGCCCACGGGGACGTTCACGACAAAATACTTGCCCTCGAGGTCTGTCACCGCACCAAGCGTCGTCCCGACGACGAGCACGTTAACTCCCGGCAAAGGCTCACCTGTCTTCGCGTCCTTGACCGTGCCCTGGATCCGGCTTCGTGTCTGTGCATTAACAAATCCCACACTCATCACCAGCACCACCATCAGCGCACTAATCATTTCAAATATCCTGGGAAATGAGAGTCTTGTCATTTCTTTCTCCTGCAACTGCTTGGTTTTTGGACCATGTAAAATTTTCAGAATGATATCTCTATAGGATTGTTTAGCCGTACAATAGTATCCTCAAGGTACTTCCTGAATTCCTTCTCGTTTCTAATCCCTCCCGGCTCATCCTGCCATGCGGCGGCGAAATAGTATGTGAGTCTTCCCCCCGTCGGGTGAAGGACAACTATCTTGCTGAGTGAATCCTCAGTCAGCTTCAGCATGTCAGCAGCCCGGTAGAAGACGGCGATCCCGAGATCGTCTCCGGATAGGCTCTGCTTTCCATAGAGGGCCATGTATGACCAGCCGCTTCTTGCCGGTTTAGACTCCATGAA
This sequence comes from Bacteroidota bacterium, assembly GCA_021796055.1. The sequence continues at coordinate 4,628 of JAJYOS010000109.1, read as the reverse complement.
ATCGCTATCCTCATGCTTTGCCAGCCCGGTGCACAGATCGACTGGCTTCCCCTTCAAATCGAGACTCACCTTCGTGAGCCTGTTCCCGGCGGATATGGTCAGATGTGAGTACAAATCGGACTTCTCCCCTCCAACTTTCCAGCCGAGATACTTAGTGTATATGCCTGAAAGCATCGGACCGTTTTCCGCGACATAGCATTTGACACTATCAACGTCGCTTACCGTGACGGGCTTCGAATCGTGCCACATCGCGATAGAGCCGATCCCGAGCGACTCACCGACCTTGAATATGTCCATTCCCCAGTCGAGCATCTTCGTGTATGACTCCATGCTGTTGGACACAAGGTCGTGGACGCCGAGCTTCTGCAGAACCAGCCCGTCGTTCTTCTTCCCGAAGATGTCGTTCCTGTTCCTGGAGTCGAGGTAATACCTGTAGACTATCTTATCGGATTCCCAGCCCGGCCCTTCTATCCGATAAAGCGCGTCGTGCGCAAAGTGATCCCGCGGTAACGTCGTCGAATCCACGTCGACAAACCTCCCGCCGGTGTAATAGCCGTTCACTTTCTTAAAGTCTACTTTCATCCCCAGAACTGCCTGAGTCAGCTTCGGATAGTGATGGACCATGACCGTGTCCGACCACCAGGAGACCGAGAATCTCTTTCTCTCTTGGGCAGCGAAGGAACTAAGGATAAGGATATCATGCACGGGGTTATCGGCGTTGCCATCGTCGAGCTGGCTGGGAACCTCAGCTCCCTCACACGAAACAATAAAGGCGCGCTCATTGAAAGAAGGATATTTTGCCCGAATCGTTTTCAGGTCGATACTGATCAACTCGTGAGGTCGCGAGATGTTCGCGGGATTGATTGCGGTGAAATGAAATTGGCGTGCACTTAATGCGGGGGGAGTGTTCAGTGCCGCTCTCGAAACGGAAGTCTCAGAGAAAAGGACGGCGACAAATAGCAACGTTAGTCTAACAAGCTTCATTGTTCACCTCAAGACTTTCAAATGAGGCTCATATCAAATCTTATGCTCGTACATTCTCCTTTCGGATCTCTACGGAACTACTGTGGATCGAATCAGCCTTTATTTTCAAATTAACGCCTGCCGGAACCCGCCTTGATCGGAAGGACATTCGAGCCGGCTGACTTCATTCCAAGCTCTGGCCAAACACTGGAACCGCATATCATCGATTGCCGCTCCATTTGTAATAAAATCAGGAGAAGATTCTGCCTTGAAATTTCGACGAAGCAACGTGTTAACCGTTGACTTAAACGGTAACTTAACCGATGATAATCTACTGCCGCCAATTTCCATTGTCAAGTCATTTTCAGGAAAAATCTCCGACTCATGAGCAACTGCTATCCCTACGGAAAGAGTCCGGAGAAGAGCGGAAAAAATGCGCGCGTGGCGGACGATGTCCGAAAAAAGAGGGCGCAGAGAACCCGAAGGTGAGGGAGGACTCCACTACCCCGGGAACTCCGCACCGATGGCATTTGAGATTCAGCTTAGGGAGAAGCGTTCTCAGCCAATGCCATTTGAACTTGTTCCGCGCGTTAAATCGCGCGCCTCACGCCCGAAAGAAAATGAGCCAAATCAGGAAGAATATCGGAAGCAAAATCGGGATCGTATAATGAACTATGTACGATAGAAATGAAGGGCATTTAACGCCGGCCTGTTCGGCAATACTCTTGACCATGAAGTTCGGACCGTTTCCGATATACGTCATCGCCCCGAAAAAAACAGCGCCGATAGAAATCGCCTGCACAATAATTTTCCGCGTCGAAAGGAGATAAGCAGTCGACACATGGTCTAAAGTCGCACCACCAGATGCCACGAGCCCGGGATGATAACTAATCATCGCACCGATTGTACTCTGAACGTCGGTCGTGTAATTGGCGCCCGTAAGTGCAACTCCGTGCGCCTGCATCAGTGTGTATATGTGGTGTATAACATCCTTGTTCACGAACATTCCGAACGCGGCAGTGAGAAAATTAAGGTAAGTCGGTGTATTGTCGAGGACCGACGAAAGAGCGCCGGTCGTCCAGTAGAACTGCCCCGCCCTATCGAGGCCGAAGCTGGCAGCGTTCCTGCTTATCCACTCGAGGGCCGGGACCATCGTCACGAAAATGCCGGCAAACAGAATAGCCACTTCTTTGATCGGTAAGAAGTCAAAATCGTTCTTCTTGTGTATATCGGAGCGGGTGGTGAAATACGATCCTGCAGCAGCCGCTATCATTATCGCCTCGCGTAGAAATGGCGGGTGCTGTATGAAGACCGCGACGAGTACGACTGCCAGGAATAATATATTGTGCAACCCGTCGACCTGGCCTTCTTCGCCGACTTCTTCGGCGAACTCCTGCTGACCCTTGTTCAGGTTTGAGAAATCCTTCCGGTCTATGAAATAGAAGACCGCCAGGATTAAAAGAACAGCGAACAGCCAGATATACCAGAGATTCTCGATGGACCAGAAGAAAGGGATTCCTTTCAGATAGCCGACAAACAAAGGCGGATCTCCGATCGGTGTCAGCGCGCCGCCAACGTTACTCACTATGAAGATGAAGAATATTACATGGTACGGCTTTATACGGTAGTTGTTCACGCGAATGAACGGACGGATCATTATCATCGATGCTCCAGTCGTTCCGACGAGGTTCGCAACGACCGCGCCTATCGCTAAAAAGATAACGTTCGTGAGGGGTCTCGATCTTCCTCGCAGTCTTATATGAATCCCGCCGGCTAAGACGTACAGAGAACCTATCAGTGCCATGAAACTCACGTATTCATATCCCGATTCTATGAGAGGATCCGGCCTGTGAAGAAAAGCCAGATAATAAACCACAGTCAGAAGGCCGAGTCCCACGGAAACGGCGGGATAGAATTTCCCCCACCACTCCTTCATCAAGAGGGGCATCAAGGCAATACACGCCAGGAGAAGGACGAACGGAACCGCGGACAATATGGAGACGTTGTCAGCGTACATCGTCACCCTCTCTTCCGTACAGATCGGCGCGGCGGGAATTGAGCGCGAAAGCCGTCATTGTATATTTTCTTCCGCGCGATGTTGAAGCTTTTTCACGAAAGACGAACCGTAGCCGAGCAATACACCCGCCGAGATCAGCCATTGCACATCACCCAAGAAAAGCATCGGGCAGCACACCTGAACTGCCACGAGCGCAACAAGCAGCATCGCGACACGGCTCATAGAACCGGGCATTGCTCTCCAGGGGGTCACAGGGTTTCCTTCCGCGCTCGGTCTTCTTCTGTTTCGGGCAAGAGCCGCGTTTTGAACCACGCCGAACAAATAGCCTATGGCTGCGCCCACAATCAGAGCTGCAGCCGAGGTAAACGAAAATATGATCGAGTTATTCATCCTACTTTTGTCCTTTCATTTGTCAAACAGGAGAGGCTGCGCGGGATTCCTCCTCCCCGCACAGCTTCACTCCTTCTTAGTTATGATTTCTTTGGATGAGTGGTTTCAGAGAACTTATCCATGCTGAAACCGTTGTAGCCGAGGAGACCCATTTCGGGTACATCGAGTCCCTCGATCTCGATTTCACGAGAGACGCGGTTCCCTACGATGACGTCGGCGATTTTGTACACTATAACAGCAAGGACCGAGAGGGTGATGATACAGGTTATCACGCCGATTAATTCGGCCCAGAACTGTCCCATACCGCCTCCATAAAACAAGCCCTTCACCGTGCCTGATACGCCGTTCCACCCCTCGCCGTATGTGCCGTCTGCAAAGAGGCCGATCGACAGACAGCCCCATGCGCCGTTGACGCCATGTACCGAGATCGCGCCGACAGGATCGTCTATCTTGATGCGGTCGAAGAAGAATACCGACTCGACTACAAGCACGCCGGCAATCAGACCGATAATCGCAGCGCCGCCTGCGCTAACGAAAGCGGAGGGACCTGTTATTGCCACGAGTCCAGCAAGCATGCCATTAGCCATCATGGATGGATCCGGCTTCCTGGTTCTGAACCACCACATCCAAAGAGTTGCCGCGAATGCGCCGGTCGCACTCGCCAACATCGTGTTGACCGCAACCACACCCCTGCGTTGCCATTCTGGATGTGCGATTACACGCCAAAAAGCCCATTTTCAAAGCCTATCCAAAGGCACTTTTGACGCTTGGTGACCATGTCCGGAAGAGGAGGCTTGACCTGAATATTCCCCAGACCAAGGTGGCAGCCATGTTGGATGTCGATGAGATGACCATCGTCGGCTGGGAACTGAACCACTGTCAACCGCTCGCAAGGCAGATACCGAGAATAATCGATTTTCTGGGGTATGTGCCCGAGGACCTGTTTCCAAGTAACACCTTAGGTAAAAAGACTGTAAGATACAGACTACTCCACGGAATGACAAGGAAACAGCTCGCAAAACGACTGCACATAGACGAAGCGACCCTTTGCCAATTGGAAGCGGATAAAGGAAGGCACTCTCCAGAAACCTTGCGGAAATTAGCCAGCCTTCTTGAATCGTTTGGTTAACGGAAAAAACACAGCATACGACATCGAATCTTTTTGGGAGCCGGCGTCAGAGGTGAACATCGGAATATTTAAATACTCCCATGGTGCCTACTTCGAGAATTGAGAAAGATTTTGGTAGAGCCTAACTTG
>JAJYOS010000108.1 GCA_021796055.1 Bacteroidota bacterium | reverse complement strand
GGGGGATAATGGCAGGACGAGCTGAACTAAAGGACTACTGAGCGGGGGTCGACTCCGCTTTCGCTTCCTCTTTCACTTCTTTTTCGGGAGCGGCTTCCTTTTCTTTTGCGGGTTTCCGGCGCTTTTCGGCTTCATCGGCTGCGTTAAAGTCCACCAGCTCGATGATTGCCACTTCGCCGCCGTCCCCGTGGCGCTGGCCCAGCTTCACGACTCTCGTGTATCCGCCCGGCCTGTCCTGGACCTTCGGAGCGATCTCAGAAAACAAAATCTTCAAAGCTTCCCTATCCTTTATAAATCGCGAAACCTGCCGACGGGCCGGCACGCTGTCCTTTCTGGCTTTCGTGATAAGAGGCTCGATGAATACCCGCGTTTCCTTCGCCTTAGCCAGCGTAGTCTTGACCTGCTTGTATAGTATGAGGCTCGTCGCCAAAGACTCCATGAGCGCTTTGCGATGGGGAGCCGTTCTTTTCAGTTTTCTTCCCGAATTCAGATGTCTCATTCTTATAAACTCCGCTTACTCGTTCTCGTCTTTCAAGTATTTGCTGACGTCCATTCCGAAATTCAAGCCCATGCTTCCGATCTTCTCCGCGAGCTCAGCCAGCGACTTGCGCCCGAAGTTTCTGAAACGCAGGAGCTCCGCCTCGTCCTTGTTCACCAGTTCGGAGATCGTATGTATGTTAGCCGCCTTCAGACAATTATGGGCGCGAACCGAGAGTTCCAGTTCGTCGACCGACATTTTAAGCAGCTTCCTGATGCGGGCGGCTTCCTCTTCCTGCGCAGAACCTTCCTCGGTAGCTTCCTGGTGAATTCCGAGATTAAGGAAAAGCTGGATGTGATCCTGCAGCATTTTTGCCGCGGTCGTAACTGCATCTTCAGGAGTGATCGAACCGTCGGTCTCGACTTCGAGCGTCAGCCTTTCAAGTGTGGTCTTTTCTCCAATGCCGGTCGGCTGGACGAAGAATCTCACGTTCCTTATCGGCGAAAACAACGCGTCGACCGAAATCAAGTCTTCAGGCGCTTCGGTGAGCTTATGGTCTTCCGCAGGTTCGTATCCTTTGCCGCGGCTTATCCGCAATTCCACCTCGATTTCCCTCGAATCGCTCAGTGTTGCGATATGGTGGTCCGGGTTGAGGACTTCTATCTGTGGATACTGGCGCTGAATTTCCTCGGCGGTGAAATCCATCGGTCCCTTCAACTTCAGACTTATTTTGTTGATCTTCTTGTCGATCAGCTTTATGCGAACGCCCTTCAGGTTGAGCGTGAAATCGACCAGGTCTTCCGAAACTCCCTTGATGGTGGAAAATTCGTGCAGCGCGCCTGGAATTCTGAAATGGGTGAAGGTCCACCCGGGGATGGAGGACAGGAGTACTCTCCTGAACGAGTTACCCAACGTAGTGGCGTAACCGCGTTCGAGCGGTTCCACTAAAAAACGACCGAAAGTGTTGCTATAACTGGACTGATCCAGGACAATTGTTTCTGGCATTTGCAATTTCACAGCGCTCATTAGATTTTCACCTCAATTAAATTTCTCAATTGCTCGTTCGGGAAACGCCTTCCCTCACCGCGATATGTTACTTCGAGTACAGTTCTACGATTAATTGCTCATTTACGTCCGGCAGCGGTATTTGTGAGCGTTCGGGAACCTGCAGGAATGTGCCAGTCAACTGCGCCTTGTCGAGCTGCAGGTATGATGGCAACATACCGTCTTTTATCCTCTTGAGTGAGGAATGTATGGCATCGAGCTGATTACTGCGCTCGGCAACCTTAATGACATCTCCTGCTTTCACGAGATAAGAAGCGACATCGACGTGCTTGCCGTTCACGAGGAAGTGTCCATGGAGAACGAGCTGCCGCGCTCCCTTTCTGGATGGGGCGAAGCCCAATCTGAACAACACATTGTCCAGCCTCCGCTCAAGAAGCCTGAGGAGGTTCTCGCCTGTCCTTCCCTTCTGGTGAGTAGCCATCTCGAAGTAGTTCCTGAACTGCTGCTCGAAGACACCGTACATGCGTTTCACTTTCTGTTTCTCGCGGAGCTGGACTCCGTACTCACTTACTTTCTGGCGCCTCCGCAGACCGTGTTGACCCGGAGGATAGTTCCGCCTTTCGAGCGGACACTTATCCGTGTAACATTTTACACCTTTCAGGAACAGTTTCTGTCTTTCTCTTCTGCACAGTCTGCAACTCGCTTCTACATATCTTCCCATTTACAACTCCGAAAAATTTTAATTAAACTCGACGTCTCTTTGGAGGACGGCAGCCGTTATGCGGAATCGGCGTCACATCGCGGATACTGGTTATCTCGAGTCCGCCTGTCTGCAGCGATCTGATGGCGGCTTCGCGCCCGGATCCCGGACCTTTGACGAGGACTTCGACCTTCTTCATGCCGAGACTCGACGCTTCTTTGGCCGCAGCCTCTCCGGCGGACTGGGCCGCGTATGGAGTGCTCTTCCTCGATCCCTTGAATCCCATCTTGCCTGCGGACGACCACGACACGACGTTGCCGTAAATGTCCGTCAGCGCGACGACGGTATTGTTGAATGTCGCCTTTATGTGCGCTATACCGTGCGCATCGACAGATGTTTTTTTCCGCTTTTTTCCTGCTGCCTTTGACAACTCAAAAACCTCCTATGCTTTACTTCTTTGCCGCGATCTTCTTCTTACCTGCCACAGTGCGCCTCTTGCCTTTGCGCGTGCGGGAATTCGTCCTCGTGCGCTGGCCTCTCACCGGCAAGCCCTTGCGGTGACGCAAACCGCGGTAGCTCCCGATGTCCATCAGTCTCTTGATGTTCATCTGAGTGTCGCTTCTGAGTGCACCTTCCACCTTGTATTCGGAAGTGATCACCTGGCGGATCTTCGCGACTTCTTCGTCACTGAGATCGCCGACGCGCTTCCCGGCATCAACCCCGGCCTTCTCGAGTATGCCGAGAGCCGAGGCGTGGCCGATTCCATAAATGTAAGTCAGGCCGATCTCGGCCCGCTTGTTTTTCGGTAAATCTACTCCTGCGATTCTCGCCAACTTGTTTCTCCTTTATTATCCCTGGCGCTGTTTGTGCTTGGGATTCTTCTTGCAAATCACTCTTACAACGCCTTTGCGCTTAATAATCTTGCAGTTGTCACAAAGCTTCCTCACCGATGCTCTGACTTTCATTTTTTCAATTCCTCACTTGTAACGATAAACGATTCTGCCTTTGGTCAGGTCGTACGGCGAAAGCTCTACCGTCACCTTATCTCCGACAAGAATCTTGATGAAGTTCATTCTCATTTTTCCCGAGATATGCGCCAGGATTTCGTGGCCGTTCTCAAGCTTCACACGAAACGTTGCGTTGGGCAGTGTCTCGCTTATTGTGCCGTCGACTTTAATCTGTCCTTGTTTAGCCATTGGAAGCAGTCAGTATTTCTGGTTTTCCATCTGTGATAACGACAGTATGTTCAAAATGAGCTGACGGCTTGCCGTCCGATGTATAGACCGTCCAACCGTCTCTTGCTGTATATACTCTGTATGTTCCCGCATTTACCATGGGCTCGATCGCAATCGTCATACCGGTCCTCAAGAGAGGTCCCTTGCCTTTCTTCCCGTAGTTCGGAACAGGAGGATCCTCATGAAGCTTTGTCCCGATTCCGTGTCCGACAAGATCCCGTACCACCGAGAAGCCGTTCGATTCGACGTAATCCTGAACAGCCTGGGAAATATCTTCGACGTGATTCCCGGCAACGGCTTGCTCAATCCCTATGTACAGCGCCTTCTCTGTCACTTCCATCAACTTTTTCTTCTCTTCGGCAACGTTTCCGACGGCGAACGTCATCGCAGCGTCTCCATAGTAGCCGTCCTTTATGGCACCGACATCGACTGAGAGCAATTGGCCCTCCTCCAACTTCCTCGGGCCGGGTATCCCGTGAACGACCTGATCGTCTATCGACAGGCAGATCGTCGCAGGAAACAGGTTCCGTTTGTCGAAACCGTAACCCTTGAACGCGGGTTTTGCATTTTGTGAAAGAACATAATCTTCTGCGATCCGATCCAGCTCTTCCGTGGTAACCGCGGGTTTCACGCGCTTCCCGACAGTTTCCAGGATGCCGGCGACCACTCTGCCCACCTCACGCATCAACTCTATTTCGCGCGGTGTCTTTACAGTAATCATCAAAAATCAGGAATAACGGCGGCTCTTGAGTTTCCCTGTCTTCATGAAACCGTCATAATGGTGCATCACAAGCTGCGATTCGATCTGGTGCACCGTATCAAGCCCGACTCCCACTATGATCAGCAAACTCGTACCTCCGAAGAACGACGCAAAACTCTGGCTGATTCCGAACCTCACCATGAACGCCGGCAGTATGGCGATGATCGCGAGGAATATCGAGCCCGGAAGCGTCACCTTCGTAAGGATGTTGTCAATGAAGTCAGCGGTATGCTGCCCGGGTCTGATACCCGGCACAAACCCGCCCTGTTTCTTCATATTATCGGCAACGTCAGTGGGGTTGAAAGCAATCGCAGTATAGAAATAAGTGAAGAAAATAATCATCAGCGCGTAAATGAACGAATACACGAATGACGTAAACGAGAAATATCCGGCAATGCTCTGCATGAACTCGTTATTCGGAAAGAATGTCAGTATCGTCTGCGGTACGAACATTATCGACTGCGCGAAGATGATCGGCATGACACCGGCCGTGTTCACCCGGATCGGAATATACTGGGTAACACCGCCGTACACTTTTCTCCCTACCACTCTCTTCGCGTACTGTACCGGGACTTTCCGAGTTCCTTCGGTAACGAAAACAATTGCAGCGATTATAAACACCATCAGCGCCACGACAACCAGCTCAGAAATGAATCCCCTGGTCCCGGAACTGACCATCTGATACTCGTCGAGAACCGCGTTAGGGAACCTTGCAATGATGCCGATCGTGATTATGAGCGAGATACCGTTGCCGATACCTTTTTCGGTGATCTGCTCGCCGAGCCACATCATGAAAACGGTGCCCGATGTCAGGACGATGATAGTCGAAATCGTGAAGCCGAGTCCGCGCACTACATCCGGGATGACCGGGAAGCCGCCGGGTGTCGTCATACTTTCAAGCCTGACACTAACACCCCATGCCTGCATAGCCGAAACCAGCACCGTGCCGTAGCGAGAGAGTTGTGTAATTTTCCTCTGGCCCTCTTCTCCTTCCCTCTGGAGTTTCTGGAAGTAAGGAACTACCGCGCCAAGGAGCTGGATGACAATCTGTGCGCTGATATACGGCATTATTCCGAGCGCAAATACAGCGGCGTTCTGGAATGCGCCGCCCGCGAACAGATCGTACAGACCGAAGAGTGTGTTCTGGGCCTGAGTCCGCGTGACTTCTGCCAGGAGCGACGCGTCGACGCCGGGGAGAGTGATGTGCGCTCCCACTCGCACGACGATAAGAAGTCCTGCCGTATAGAGTATCCGCTTTCGCAGATCCTCCACCTTAAAGATATTTCTTAAACTGTCAGTTAGTCTCGACATTTCTTATGACTCGAGTGTTTTTGTCCCGCTGATGGCGGGGATCATTTCGATTTTGCCGCCCGCTGCTGCGATCTTCTCGGACGCCGATTTACTAAAAGCATTTGCCGTTACCTGAAGTTTTGCAGATAAGCTCCCGTCGCCGAGGATCTTGACCGGAACCGATCTCTTCGCAACCGCACCGAGCTTGTACAGGACCGCCGGTGTGACAATTCCGTCGGCAAGCTTGCCGGACTCGGCCAGTTTGCCCAAAGTGGAAACGTTGACGACCTGGAACTCGACACGGAAGGGACTCTTGAAGCCGAACTTCGGGATGCGGCGATTGAGCGGCATCTGGCCGCCTTCGAACCAGGGCCTGATCTGATCGCCGGAGCGGGAACGCTGTCCTTTGTGCCCTTTCCCGGCTGTCTTCCCGTGACCCGAACCAACACCGCGTCCCAGGCGCTTGACTTTCTTCCGCGCCCCGGGTGCATATTTCAAATTTCCAAGAATATTCATCTGAATCTCCTAGGCCTCTTCAACACGAACGAGGTGCTGAACTTTCGCAATCATTCCTCTTATCTGAGGAGTATCTGTCTTCACCACCGACTTTCTGATCCTTCCGAGTCCGAGCGCCTCGATTGTGCGCTTCTGTCGCTCGGGCCGCTCGATGGTGCTTCTGATCTGAGTTATTCTGATTTTCTTTTCGCCGCTCATTTCGTTACCTCTGCCGGTTCTGCCGTTGTTCCTGCCGGTGGCTGCTCACTACTATCAACACTGAAGAGTTCCCGCGTATTGATTCCGCGCTTTTGAGAGATCATGTGGGCATCCGAAAGGTTCAGAAGTGCGCGCATCGTCGCTTTAACGACGTTGTGCGGGTTTGAAGAACCCATCGACTTCGTCAACACATCCTGGATTCCTGCGGACTCGAGCACTGCGCGGACTCCGCCGCCGGCTATGACGCCTGTTCCCGGGGTCGCCGGTTTCAACAAGACCTTTGCAGCGCCGAATTTGCCGACGACCGTATGGGGAACTGTCCCTCTCAATATCGCGACCTTGACAACGTTCTTCTTCGCGTCGTCGACTCCCTTGCTGATCGCATCGTTGACTTCGTTTGCCTTACCGAGGCCGACACCGACGCTGCCTTTGCCGTCGCCGACCACGACGATCGCGTTGAAGCTGAATCTTCGACCGCCCTTGACAACCTTTGCTACACGGTTGATATGGACCAGCTTCTCCTTCAGCTCGGTTTGATCCGGCTTGATTCTCTGCGCGTTCTTAAAGTCTCTTTGTTTCATCTGTTAAATGCCTTTTTAAAATTTCAGACCGCCTTCGCGCGCACCTTCGGCGAATGCTTTCAAACGACCGTGATATATGTGCCCGCCGCGATCGAAAACCACCTGCTGGATATTTTTCTCGAGAGCCTTCTTCGCGAGGGCTTTACCCACGATCTTGCTTGCGCTGGTTTTTCCCTTCGCAGTCTTCAGCTCGTCCACGACTTCCTTGTTCAGGCTTGACACGTGGAGGATTGTCCGTCCGTGACTGTCATCCACAATTGTTCCGTAAATATGTTTCAGACTCCTGAAAACCACCAGCCGGGGGCGTTCTGCAGTCCCCTGGATCTTCTTGCGCAGACTACGTTTCGCCCGTTGCCGGCGCGTTTGCTTTGTTTCAAGACGTCCCATTTTAAATAAACCTCAGAGTTTTATTTTGCTGCTGCCGCTGCTTTTCCAGCTTTGCGGCGGATATATTCGTTCTCATACTTCACGCCTTTGCCCTTATAAGGCTCCGGCGGACGGAATGCCCTGAGCTTGGCGGCGACCTGTCCGACAAGCTGCCTGTCAACTCCGGATATTCTGATACTGGTCGGGGACGGGGTCTCCAGCTTCACTCCCTGCGGCGGGCGGAACAGAATAGGATGTGAAAAGCCGAGGATCATCTGGATGTTCGAACCCTTCATCTCGGCTCTGTAACCGACGCCTATTATCTCGAGTTTTTTCTCGAAACCTTTCGTCACGCCATTTACCATGTTGTTCAACAGGGCTCTCCATAGACCATGAATGGCGTCAAAGGAATTCCCTCTTATCTTGACGAGCGCTTCTTCCCCGCTTATTTCCACGGAGACGGCGTGGTGAAGCTTTGCCGATAGTTCGCCCTTCGGTCCCTTCACCTTCAGGAATCCATCGGACACCTGCACCGTCACTCCTTTCGGGATCGCAACGGGCTTTTTGCCAATTCGTGACACTTTAGAAACTCCTTGTGGTTACCAGATGTAACAGATTATTTCTCCGCCGACATTCATGCGACGGGCATCTTTGTCTGTCATTACGCCTTTGTTGGTCGAGACGATCGCGACACCGAGTCCGTTCAATACGCGGGGAATCTCGGTCGCCCCGGCATAGACGCGGCGGCCCGGTACGGATACTCGTTTCAATCCTGAAAGGACAGGTTTGCCATTATAGTACCTCAGATAGATCCTGATCGTTCCCTGAGCATCCGCTTCCATTTCGCTGTACTTATCTATGTAATGCTGCTCATAAAGGATTTTCGTAATGGCTCTCTTTAGATTACTAGCCGGCACATCCACTCTTCTTTGGCGTGCAGTTGCCGCGTTTCTCAGTCTTGTGAGAAAATCAGCAATAGGGTCAGTCATCGACATCGACTTCCACTCCTGAATTAAATTACCAACTTGCTTTTTTTATTCCGGGTATCAACCCGTCCAAAGCCAATTTCCTGAAGCAAATGCGGCATACGCCGAATTTGCGGTAGTAAGCTCTCGGTCGCCCGCATATCGTGCAGCGGTTGTGCTTCCGCACTTTGAACTTCGGCTCCCTTTGAGCTTTTACTATCATTGCTGTTCGCGCCACTCAAATACTCCTTTCGAAATTAAGCAGCTTCTCCGAAGGCCCCTTCGGACGCTTCGCGTTTCCTGAAAGGCATACCGAAGCTTTTCAACAACTCGTATGCTTCTTCATCGGTCCTGGCAGTGGTCACAAACGTTATGTCCATGCCGAATATTCTCTCGATCTTGTCCACGTCTATTTCTGGGAAGATTATTTGCTCCTTCAATCCGAGCGTGTAGTTCCCGCGCCCGTCGAACGATTTGTCGGGCACCCCCCTGAAATCGCGCACGCGCGGTATTGCCAGGCTGATGAGCCGGTCCATGAACTCGTACATCTTCGCGCTCCTCAGAGTGACCTTGCATCCGATCGCTATGTTTTCCCGAAGCTTGAAGTTCGATATAGCCTTCTTCGAGCGCGTGATCGCCGGCTTCTGCCCGGATATGGTGGTCAGTTCCCGGACTACGGTCTCCAGGATTTTCTGGTCCTGCGTTGCCTCGCCGACCCCGCAGTTGATGGAGATCTTCTCCAGCCTCGGAACCTGCATAGTGTTCCTGTAGCCGAACCGTTTCATCAGAGAAGGGACCACTTCTTTCTTGTAAAGTTCGGAAAGGCGCGGGGTTACTTTTTCCTCGACGACTTCCTCCGCCTGAGCGGCCCCTTTTGCCTTCGACTGCGGCGCGGCTTTGGCCTTCTTTTCCTTGCCGCCCTGCTGTGGTTGTTTTTCGCTTTTCTCTTTTGCCATTTGTCTGACTCAGTTAAAACATTTCGTTACAGTTTTTGCAGACGCGCATCTTCTGTTTGCGTCCGCCTGTCGCCGCAGCCACTGTCGCATAACCGACCCTGCTCGCCTTGCTGCATTTCGGGCAGATGACCATTACGTCCGAGGCATGCACCGATTGTTCTCTTTCGAGGATGCCGCCCGCAGGCATCTGCCGTGTCGGCTTCGTGTGGCGTTTCCTGATATTCACTCCCTCTACGAGAAGCCTGTTCTTATCGGGAATCACGCGGAGGACCTTTCCGGATTTTCCGCGCGAGTTTCCGCTGATAACCAGGACCATATCATTTTTATGAACGTTCATTCGTAAGACCTCTTTCAAAGCACTTCTGGTGCGAGTGAGACAATTTTCATGAACTGTTTATCCCGAAGTTCCCGCGCGACCGGGCCGAAGATGCGGGTACCGCGCGGCTCACCCTGCGGATTCAGCAAGACCGCGGCATTTTCGTCGAACCGGATAAACGTACCGTCGGACCGTTTGTACTCTTTCTTCGTGCGCACCACAACGGCCTTCGACACGTCGCCCTTTTTCACCTCGGCGCCCGGTATCGCCTGCTTGACGGAGACGACAATCAAATCTCCGAGTCCGGCATAACGCCTGTCATGTCCGCCGAGCACTCGTATGCAGCGGACTTTCTTCGCGCCCGAATTGTCGGCGACTACGAGATTCGTCTCTTCCTGGATCAATTTCTAAACCTCCGTTACTTCGCTTTTTCGACAATTTCCACGAGGCGCCAGCGTTTGCTCCTGGACAGCGGCCGCGTTTCCATGATTCTCACGATATCGCCGATACGTGCTTCGTTCTTTTCGTCATGCGCCATAAGTTTCGTGGTCTTCTTGAAGTACTTCTTGTAAATGGGGTGCGGGACCATTCGTTCGATACTGACCACGATCGATTTCTGCATCTTGTTGCTTACCACCTTACCGATTCTGCCTTTTCGCAGACTTCTTTTCCCGGTTGAGCTTTCCATCAGGCGACCTCACTCTTGTCTGGAGCTTTAGCGGCGTTCTTCTCGGCCTCGATCTTTCGTTCATGGAGAATCGTTCTCATCCTTGCGATCTCCTTCCTGAGAAACCGGATCTGGACGGGGTTTTTCACATCGCCGCCGACGGCTTTCTGAAACTTGATTTTATCGAGCGCTTCCAGATTGTCCTTGATACGCTGCGTAATTTCTTTCTCCGACATCGGCCGGAGTTCATGGGGCTTAATCATTTTCCTAACCCTCGTAATCCATACTGACGACAAACTTTGTTTTTATCGGGAGCTTGTGTGCTGCGAGCCTCAACGCTTCCTCGGCCAGCGCCGAACTGACGCCGCCGATCTCGAACATGACCCTCCCGGGTTTCACGACAGCCACCCAGAACTCGGGCATGCCTTTCCCTTTTCCCATTCTCGTTTCAGCCGGCTTCTTGGTGACCGGTTTGTCCGGAAAAATCCTGATCCAGATTCTTCCGTCGCGCTTCATCTGCCTGGTCAACGCGACACGAGCAGCCTCGATCTGGCGGGCAGTAATCCAGCCGGGCTCAAGAGCCTTCAGACCGAAATCTCCGAAGGCCACCGTACTTCCACGCTGAGCCTTCCCCCGCATCCTTCCGCGCTGGGTCTTTCTGTATTTTACTCTTTTGGGCATCAACATTTTCGGGTCTCCTTAGTGTTATCGCGGAAGCGGTCCGTAAACTTCACCGCGGCAAATCCAGACTTTTACGCCGATCAGACCGTAGATCGTCCTGGCGGCGACGCTGGCATAATCGATGTCTGCACGAAGAGTATGCAACGGGACGCGTCCCTCACGGTATTGCTCCGTGCGGGCTATTTCTGCGCCGCCGAGTCTTCCCGCGCACATGACCCTGATCCCTTCGGCTCCCATCCTGCTCGCCGACGTGATCGCGTTTTTCATCGCACGTCTGAAATTGATTCTTCCTTCAAGCTGGCTTGCAATGTTTTCTGCAACCAGGTAAGCGTCGAGTTCGGGACGTTTTATTTCGAAAGTCTTTATCTTGACTGCTTCTCTTCCGGTGAGCTTCTTCAACTCGGCTTCGAGCTGGTTGACATCTTTTCCGCTCTTTCCGATTACGATTCCCGGACGGCTGGTGTGAATGGAAACCGTCATCTGACTTCCTTTTCGCTCGATGATGAGGCGGGAGACCCCCGCTTTCTCGAGACGGTTCCTCAGATAATTTCTTACTCTTTCGTCTTCCTTCAGCAATTTGGAATAACCCTTGCGTTCAAACCAGGTCGAATCCCAATCCCGGGTGATTCCGAGCCTAAAGCCGATAGGATTAGTCTTTTGTCCCAAAAGTTCCTCCTAAGTCGTCCCCGAAAAGGCCGGGACGCATCTGGATTTTTTTCATTCTTTGGTTGCCACCACAACTGTTATGTGGTTACTTCTTTTTCTCACACGATACGCGCGGCCTTGCGGGGCCGGCAACACTCTCTTTGCCACAGGACCACCA